>JAOZTW010000029.1:4649-17600 GCA_029938985.1 Bacteroidales bacterium
TTAGTTTTTTAGTGGTTAGTTTTTTAGTGGTTAGTTAAATGACTTTTTTGTATTCTCAGAAACTTAAAAATTAAGACTGCCAAAATTTGGAAAACCACTAACCACTAACAACTAACCACTAACAACTATTCTGCTACCAATTTTATTAATGTAATTTCGTTTGATGTTCCAACCCTAAATGGTGGACCAAAAGTTCCAACCCCTTGCGAAACATATATTTTTGTACCTTCATAATTATATAACCCTTTGTTGTAGGTGTATAATAGTTTTGCGAGCAAGTTAATTGGATATATCTGCCCTGCATGGGTATGCCCCGCTAAAATCAAATCTATACCAACTTTGTTAAAATACTCAATGCCATCTGGACTATGATGTAACACTATTGAAGGAATATTATTATCTATATCAATAGTTGGTATAATACCTTTAATTGTAGAATCGCTTTTGTGAAATCGTTCTCTTGTATTTTCATCGGCAGGTAAATGATTTAATCCAATCAATTGAATACCATTTGTTTCTATTATTTCATTTTGCAACACTATAATATTATTTTTCTTTAACAAATCAATAATTTTACCAACACCAACATCAACATCATGGTTGCCTTCAATGGCGTAACAGGGAGAAGAAAACTCTCTAAACACAGCAAAAATCTCATCTTTTATAGCAGAACGCCCATCAAGAATATCGCCAGTAATAAAAATCATATCTGGTTTTAATTTGTTTGTTTTATCAACTATTCGTTTCAAATAATTTGCTCCTCTCGCATTACCTAAATGTACATCAGAAATATGCACAATTGATAATTCTTTTGATAAATTTTTTATAGGAATTGTAATTTTTGATACCTTAAAATTATAACCATTCATCAGTCCAACCAAAGATGTTATAATTGTCAATAAAATTATTAATATTCCAATCAAACGAGATGGTAATTTCACAAATAAATTTATTATTTCAAAATCAATCATATAGGTAATTAGCAAAAGCATTATGCCAGCTGTAATTACAGAAATTAAATATAAAATAGCAAAAATTGGATTTGAAGAATGTACCAAAAAAGGCATCGAAAAAATCAATGCAGTTGCTATGCCAACAAAAAGATGTATATATTTTGAACTTTTTAAATTAAAATACTTTGCCAATCGGCGTGGCACATAAATATTTACAGTTATCATTAAAACTAATAATACTGAAAAAAAAATTATTATTGCTGTTATTTTCATTATAAATTTTTAAAGTAAATAATTGTGTTAAAATAACAAAAGTCTTGATTGTTAGTGAAAAAGAAAAAATAATTAACTCCAACTACTTGTTTATTTTGTTTCTTAAAAAAAGTCGTTCATATACTACCATCTAAGTAGGAAGACAGATATAAAGAATATTTTTTTATTTTCTAATGTTTTTATTATCAAGCGAAAACTAATTAAAAAACTGAAAACTTAAGCACTTACTTAATAAATTGAAAAAACCAAATATTGATTTTAAAAAAGCCCATGTAGTTTAGCATCAATTTTATCAATAATAAAACTTAAATCAGATTGTTTATCAACAAAATTAATATTATTTACATCAATAATTAATAATTGTCCGTTTTTGTACTCCTTAATCCATGCCTCGTAACGTTCGTTCAAACGTGTTAAATATTCTATGCTAATAGAATTTTCATAATCTCTTCCTCTTTTTTGTATTTGACTAACTAATGTTGGTACAGAGGCTTTTAGATAAATCATTAAGTTAGGAGCTTGTACAAACGAAGACATTAAATTAAATAAATTTATATAGTTATTGAAATCACGAGTTGTCATTAAGCCCATAGCATGTAAATTTGGAGCAAAAATATTTGCATCTTCATAAATTGTACGGTCTTGTATAACTGTTTTCCCCGATTTATTAATATCAATTACTTGTTTAAAACGGCTATTTAAAAAATAAACCTGTAGGTTGAACGACCAACGCTGCATATCTTCATAAAAATCATTCAGATATGGATTTTTATCTACATCTTCATAAAGTGCGTTCCATTTAAAATGCTTTGAAAGGGCGGCTGTTAAAGTAGTTTTGCCCGAACCTATATTACCTGCTATTGCTATGTGCATATTTTTATTTATTTTATAAGGCATAGGCATATTAAAACAAAAATAACTTCGTTTAAATTTATCAATTATTTATTTTAATATGCCGTATTATTTGTTGGCATTTTTCACGAGTATCAATTTCTTTGTTCCTTTTGAAATATTAAAATGCTCATTTACAAAGGTAAACTGTAATTCTAATATTTCAAAAAAGCCTTGAACTTGACTCCCATGAAAAACGCCTATTTGTTATAATATGTCTAAATTTAAGTTCTAAAAAAATATTATTTTCCAACTATTTTCAAACAAGCTTTTTCTGTTAATTTTTTTGGGTCAGTATCTTTATCCATTATTCTATAATATTTTTTCTTATAATGAACACAAGGTCTTCCCCAACGGTCTTTAATTATTTTTAAATCTTTATTTTTCGGAAAATCTTTTATATGTCGTTCTTTTTCTAATTTTCTTTTATCTCCTATTAATTCAATAGCTCTGTCTATTTCAATTTTCATTGGGTCATCTGTTTTTTTGAGAGAAACAAATTTGCCGTCATGAAGTACAAAAGGTCCAAATCTACCAATTCCTACAACAACTACCTTTTCTTCAAACTTGCCAATCGTTCTCGGTAGTTCAAATAATTTTATTGCCTGTACAAGAGTTATTGTGTCAATTGTTTGTCCTTTCAATAGATTAGCAAATTGAGGCTTTTCTTTCATCTCATCATCGTATTTTCCAAGTTGAACAAGTGGTCCAAACTTACCTATTCTTGCAAATATTGATTTTCCCGTTTTGGGGTCATCACCAAGTAATTTCCCATTTCCGCCATCTTCTAAAAGGGCGAGAGCTTCTTCCAAAGTGATTGTTTCTAAGTGTTGTTCTTTGTTAAGGCTTGCATATTGTGGTTTTTCTTTGTCTTCTGTTTGTCCAAGTTGAACCACAGGTCCGTATTTTGCAATTCTCACAACTACTTTTCTTTTGGTTTTTGGGTCTTCGCCAAGTACTCTTTCACCTGCGTTTCGTTCTGCATTTTCGGTAGTGCTTTCTACAACTTTATGAAAATCTGTATAAAACTTACCAAGCATCTTATGCCAAATAATTTTGCCATTAGCTATTTTGTCAAAATCTTTTTCAACATTTGCAGTAAAATTATAATCCATTATTTTATCAAAATGCTCTGATAAAAAATCATTTACAACCATTCCAATATCTGTTGGGAATAATTTTTTCTTTTCGGCATTGGCTATTTCCGATTTTTTTGATTCAGTAATTTTACCATTTTTCAAAACTATTTCATTGTAGTTTCTTTTTACTCCATCACGACTCTCTTTTACTACATATCCTCTTTTTTGGATTGTAGAAATAATTGGAGCATAAGTAGAAGGACGACCAATTCCGAGTTCCTCTAATTTTTTCACAAGCGAAGCCTCTGTATAGCGTGCCGGGTGATGAGTAAAACGCTCAGTGGCAGTTAATGTATCAATATCTAATTTTTGTTTTTCTTTAAGTGGAGGAAGTATTTCTGTTTTTTCTTTTTTGTTATCTTCATCCAAATAGTTATAAGCTTTTAAAAAGCCATCAAATTTAAGCACTTCTCCTTTAGCAACAAATTGTTCGGGGCTATTAGAAATATCAATAGTAACATTTGTTTTATCAAAAATAGCATCAGCCATTTGAGACGCAAGTGTTCTATTAAAAATAAGTTCATAAAGTTTCTGCTGGTTACGGTCGCTACTTGCTTTTCGCACCATAGACGAAGGACGAATTGCCTCGTGAGCCTCTTGTGCACCTTTTGCTGTGGTTTTAAATTTTCTAATTTTCAGATATTTTTTACCAAATTTTTCTAAAATAAGTTCTTTATTATTAGCAATAGCATCGTTTGATAAATTTACAGAATCTGTTCTCATGTAAGTAATTTTCCCTGCCTCATACAATTTTTGAGCTACCGTCATAGTTTGAGCTACCGAAAAACCGAATTTTCTACTTGCTTCCTGTTGCAGAGTAGAAGTTGTAAAAGGTGGCAATGGCGACCTTTTTGAAGGTTTGGTTTCTACCGAAGAAATTTCAAATTCTGATTTTAAACAAGTATTAACAAATTTTAAAGCCGTTTTTTTATCTTTCAATTTTTGTTTTAAAACAGCTTTAAACGAAACTTTTTTTCCTTTATCATCAATAAAAGTAAAAATAGCTACAACTTTGAACGAAGCAGCAGCTTCAAATTTAATTATTTCTCGTTCTCTATCTACTAAAAATCTTACTGCCACCGACTGTACTCTACCAGCCGAAAGCGAACTTTTAACTTTTTTCCACAACAGTTGTGAAAGTTCAAAACCAACCAACCTGTCTAAAATACGGCGAGCCTGTTGTGCGTTCACAATATCCTGATTTATTGTGCGAGGATGTTCTATTGCTTTTGTTACCGCTTTTTTTGTTATTTCATTAAAAACTATTCTTTTGCTATTTTCTTCTTTTAGTTTTAATACTTGTGCAAGATGCCACGCAATTGCTTCACCCTCACGGTCTTCATCCGAAGCTAACCATACTGTTTTTGCGTTTTTTACAGCATCTTTTAATTCTTTAATTACCTTACTTTTTTTGGGGTCTAAAACATACGAAGGTTTAAAATCGTTTTTTACATCTACTCCAAAATTCTTTTTTGATAAATCTCGTATGTGTCCAAAACTTGATTTAACTTCAAAATTTTTTCCAAGATATTTTTTAATTGTGCTTGCCTTTGCTGGGGACTCAACTATTAATAAATTTTCTGCCATTATTTGTGTTTATGTTATTTATAATTTGCTTTAGGCATATTAAAACAATTAATTAACGATTTAAACTTGTTCTTTTTGCTTTTATCTTCTTCAATAAACACGCAAATATCTTGATATTATTATATTTATTGAATTGTTAAAAACAAAAATAACTTTATTTAAATTTGTCAATTATTTATTTTAATATGCCTTATGCAAATGTATTATTTAATTATTTAATTATTTATTTTAATGAAAATGAAAATAATAACTATCCGTATTCTATTTGTTATATTTTCACTTATTTTTTTAATACAGTTTAAAAAAAATTGTAGTTTAAGATGTAAACCAATTCTTAATTCCTAATTCATAGTTCTTTTGTTTCCTAATTCTTAATTCATAGTTCTTTTGTTTCCGCAAATATTTTACCATTTTTGTCAGTTTGCAAAACAATAGCTGTTCCGTTTTCTAATTTACTCACACTATCAATATTGTGAGTAGTTAAAATAAACTGCACTTTAGGTAAAAGTTTTATTAATTTTGAAATAAACAAAGATAGCCAAGTGCTATGCAAATGTTTATCAAACTCATCAATTAGAATTGTACCTACAATATTATTGAAAATATCTGTTATAGTTGCAAATTGTTTTCGTGCCGAAAGTATGCGTATTAAAATATCACTAATTAACAAAATATTAGAACGATAACCTTCACTCAAATCAGATAAAATAAAATTATCCTTAGTGTTTTTTTCTTGATAATAAAAACCATTTCTATCCCATACTATTTGAAATTGTTCAATTTCTTGAATTGCTAAAAATTCATTTAATGTTTTTAATAATAATTCAAAAACTTGTTTAATTTCTAACTCTGACTGTTTTTTTATTTCATTAAGAATTAAAGTTGGGTCTATAAATTTATCAGAAAAATTTTCAAAAATAGAAAAAATACTATAATTTTTTGCACTACCCGAAATTAATTCTTTTAACAATTCATTGTTAATAATTTCTTTTTTGTGAAACAAATTAGTTCCATAAGCGAGCAATAAATTTGTATTAATTAAAGTATATTTACTTATATCTTGTAAGCGTTGAAAAATTACAAGTTCTTTGCTAATATTGGTGTGAAAAACAGCTCTTAAAACCGAGTTTTTACTATTTTTTTTAATATAATTTTTTAATGTTCTTGTATCAATATCAGTATTATATTCGTTGCTTAAAGCAAAAGTAATGGCTTGCAACAAAGTTGTTTTACCAGTTACATTTTTTCCGATTATAATATTTATTTTATCCGATAAATTTATTAATTTTAAGTTTTTAAATAATTTAAAATTAGTAATTTCAAATTCGTTTGGAATACTGATTGGATTACCCGAAATATTTATTTTATGCAAAAAATGAAGTTTTACTATTTCAGGTGGAATTTTCACTATCTGATTATTATTTAGATACAATTTTTTCAAATATGTCAACGAGCTTATTTCAACAGGAACTTCTTTAATTTGATTATTTCCCAAATTCAATTTATGCAAATTTACAAGTTTTTCTATCTCTTTCGGAATTTTGTTTAATCTATTATTTCCAAAATTTAGCTTTATCAAATTTGTTAATTTTCCTATTTCAGTTGGAATTTCTGAAATTTGATTTTCCCACAAATATAGCTCTTCTAAATTAGTTAGTTTGCCTATTTGTTTGGGTAATTTCTTGATTTTATTTTGCCATAAATACAAAAGGTGTAGTTTTGTTAATTTTCCTATTTCAATTGGTATTTCTTCTATTAAATTTGCTCCAAAACTTAGTTTTTTTAAGTTCGTCAATTTCTCTATTTGCTTTGGTATAACTATAATTTGATTATTATATAATTCTAATCGCAACAAATTTTTTAATTTAAAAATTTCGCTCCATATTTCTTCAGTTATTTTTTCATTTCTAATTACTAATTCACTCGTTTTTTTAGCTGTATTAATTTTATTTTTTATATTATTGGTAATCATATAATTGCAAGTATATAAAAGTGAAATTCCAACATCATTTCCAAGCTTTTGAAAAAGATAAAAGAGTGTTTTAAAACAATAATAAACTGAATATTTTGAATTGAAAATTTTGCAAATAAACAAATTTGAAAATATAACATCAAAATTTTTTTCAATTTTTTTTTTTTTTGCTAAAAAAAAAGCAATCTAACTACCTATATATCTTGAATTAAAACATAAATATTTTTTTTTAATAAAAATTCCAATTCAACTACCAATTATATGAGTTTTAATAAATACAATTTTTTATACATATTAAATCAAATTATTATTTTATTTTAATGTACCTTATAAAAAAAATAAATCACTTTAAAATACAGTTATTCAGGTAATAATCATTTTTAAATTATTTAAAATTGTTATTAATTGTACAATTAACTTGATTTATTATTTTTTTATATTAGCTTTGCGGTTTAATTTTATAAATTATGAAAGCAAAAAAATATCAAATAGCAATAATAGCACTACTTTGGGTTGCAGTGCTATCACCAGTGATTTTCCTCACTACAATATTCTCATTAATATCTTATGGTCATATTGGCTATATTCCTGATTTTGAGGAGTTAGAAAACCCTAAAAGTAATCTCGCCACAGAAGTTATTTCTGCCGATGGAGTTGTTCTTGGTAAGTTTTATATAGAAAACAGAACAGTTGTAAAATTTGAAGATTTATCTCCAAATCTCGTTAATGCACTTGTAGCCACAGAAGATATACGATTTTATAAACACTCTGGTATAGATGCAAGAGGACTTGCAAGAGTGCTTTTTAAAACAGTTATTCTTCGCAAAAATACTGGTGGTGGTAGTACAATTACGCAACAACTTGCCAAAAATCTTTACCGAATGAGAGAGCAAACCGAAGGTAAGAAAAAATATAAAACAAAAATTGGAAAAAAATGGGGTGTAGTAATAATGAAATTTCAAGAGTGGGTTACTGCAGCTTTACTCGAAAAAAGATACACCAAAGAAGAAATCATGGTAATGTATTTTAACACTGTAACTTATGGTCACAATGCTTTTGGAATAAAATCGGCTGCAAACATTTTTTATAATACCTCTCCAAATGAATTAAAAATTGAAGAAGCTTCAGTTTTGGTTGGCTTACTAAAAGCACCAACATATTACAGTCCGTTAAGAAACCCAAATAACTCAACAGGAAGAAGAAATACTGTTTTTAATCAAATTCAAAAATATCAAACAAAATTAGAAAAAAAAACAGGTTGGAAGCCGTTATCTGAAGCTCAATTTGATTCACTTAGAGCTTTGCCACTTAAAACAAATTATCAAAAACAAACACATAATGAGGGACTGGCTACATATTTTCGTGAATATCTGCGAGGTTTTATGAATGCAAAAAAACCAGTTAAAAAAAATTATGCAGGTTGGCAAACACAACAATATTTAGACGATTCTACTCTTTGGTTTTCCAACCCTTTATATGGTTGGTGTAACAAAAATTTTAAACCAAGTGGCGAAAAATATAATCTTTATAAAGATGGATTAAAAATTTATACCACCATAAATTCACGAATGCAGGGATATGCAGAAGCATCTGTTGCAGAGCATCTTGGCACAGGCGACAAACCTCTTCAAGATGTATTTTTTGAACACATAAAAAATAGAGACCATAGTCCTTATCATTATAAATTAAAGAAAAAACAAGTTGAGAATATAATCTACTCAACAATGAAAAGAACAGAACGATATAGAGCTTTAAAAAATGGTCATTTAGATTCAACCGAAATTTATGCAAATTTTAACAAACCAGTGAGAATGAGCATATTTACATGGAACGGTTACAAAGACACCTTAATGTCTCCAATGGATTCAATTTATCATTATAAAAAATATCTGAGGGCTGGTTTTGTTTCAATTGAACCAAAATCTGGACACGTAAAAGCTTATGTAGGAGGTATAGATTACAATCATTTCAAATACGACCATGTTATGGTAGCTCGTCGTCAGGTTGGTTCTACATTTAAACCGTTTGTTTACACACTTGCGATGATGCCGGGAGGCTACTCGCCTTGTTATAAGGTAAATAATGTTTCTGTTACATTTGAAGTACCAAAAGGAAATAATAAAATGAAACCTTATACTCCAAAGTTTTCTAAATCAAAATTTGATGGGCAAAAAATAAGCCTGAAACTTGGACTTGCATTATCATTAAATCAAATATCGGCTTGGGTAATGAAACAATACAAACCAGAATCGGTAATTGAAATTGTACGTTCACTTGGAGTAAAAAGCCCCTTAGACCCAGTATTTTCGCTTTGTGTTGGTGCTGGCGAAGTTAAACTAATTGAAATGGGAGGAGCATATTGTGCCTATGCAAATAAGGGAGTTTATACAAGTCCTATATTTGTTACAAAAGTGGAAGACAAACATGGAAATATTATAGCAACATTCAATTCGCAAAAAAACCAAGCATTTGACGAACACACAGCCTACAGAGTTTTACAACTTATGCGTGGTGTTATTCAGTTTGGAACAAGTACACGTATGTGGCGAACATATAAATTAAGGAATGTTATTGCAGGAAAAACTGGAACTACTAACGATAACTCAGATGGTTGGTTTATGGGAATAACTCCAAAATTAGTTTCAGGAGCTTGGGTTGGTGGAGAAGAACGAGGAATACGTTTTTCGTCCACAAGATTAGGACAGGGAGCAAACATGGCATTGCCAATTTGGGCATTGTATATGCAAAAAGTATATGCCGACGAAACTTTGCCCTACTCTACCAAAGATAAATTTGAGAAACCAAAAATTGACGATGATATTATAACCGATTGTGATGATTTTGACAATAATGATTATGACATAATAAATAATGGTAGTCTTTTAATTATTGATGATGATTATTAAAAAACTTTTCTTATGTAATCTATTAATTAAATACTTGAAATATAGTCATTTTAATTATTTAGAAATTAAATGAAAAATTAAATAAGAAAATTGATTAATAATTACTAATTTTAATTTGCCTAATAACAAATAAATTTATTTATTTGCGTTTTTAAATAAAAAATAACAACTTTTTAACATATAAAACTTATAACTTATGAAACAGTCTATAAGAGTAATTCTAATTCTATTTTTTACTTTTTCAATTACATTTGCATTTGCACAAGGAGAACATGGCGACAAACACGATTCGCATAACGAAGAGAAAGAGGGGTTTAATACAGGTGAATTTATCCTCGACCATGTAGGAGATTCCTACGACTGGCATGTTGCAACTTTTGGCGACTTCCATCTAAGTATTCCATTACCAGTTATTTTATATAGCAAAAACAATGGTGGTGTTCATGTCTTTATGTCATATAAATTTCATCACGGACACGAAGCTTATAAAGGGTTTGAAATAGCACAAGAAGGAGCCAACAAAGGAAAAATAGTTGAAAGCAGTACTCAAAAAAGACCTTTTTTAGATTTATCTATAACAAAACTTGTGTTTTCTTTATTTTTAAGTCTTACATTGATACTTGTTTTATTTCTCACTGTAGCAAAATCATATAAAAAATATCCAGACAAAGCACCAAGAGGTTTGCAGTCTTTGTTTGAGCCATTAATAATATTTGTTAGAGACGATATAGCAAAACCTGCTATTGGCGAAAAAAAATACGAGAAATTCTTACCATATCTTTTAACAATATTTTTCTTTATTTTTATAAACAATTTACTTGGTTTAATTCCAATATTTCCAGGAGGAGCAAACCTTACAGGAAATATTGCAGTTACAGTTGCTCTTGCATTGATAACATTTGTTATAACAACCTTTAACGGAAACTTAAACTACTGGAAACATATATTTTTTCCCTCAGTTCCACACGCACTAAAACCAATTATGATCCCTATTGAAATAATGGGAATGTTTATAAAACCATTTGTACTTGCGGTTCGTTTGTTTGCCAACATTTCTGGTGGACACATGGTTGCTCTTGGTTTTTTTAGTTTAATATTTGTTTTTGCAAACATGTATGGAGTTGGTGCAGGTTATGGAATATCAGTATTTTCGGTATTATTTTCTGTATTTATGACATTTTTAGAATTTCTTGTTGCATTTATTCAAGCCTATGTATTTACATTGTTATCATCTATATATTTTGGTATGGCAACAGAAGAACATCATTAGAGTAAAAAAGTATTATTTTTTTAATAATTTGAACTTTTAAAAAAAAGTAAAAAATGGATAATACAATTACAGATGAATATAAAATACGTATATTAAGTAGTTAATCATATATAAACGTCACTTTTTAAGGTCAATTTAGCATTATGCTTCGTTGTAAAAGATTACAATATAAGTAAAATGCAAATATTTTACGCCTTGCCTAATATAAAAATATCCTATAGAAAAGTGTCTTTACCTACTTATGAACGAAAAATGGGACGAAAAAAAGATAAAATAAGGTGAATAAAAAAAGAAAAAATAACGAAAAAGAGTATAAAAATTGGGAAAATAATTCTAAAGGTGGCAGACTTTATTGGAAAGAAATTAAAGCAGGCGATAAAAGTGAAAAAATAGCACGATACGAGAAAGAAGTAGATAAAGACGAAATAACACAAAAATTTATTCAAAAGATATTTGATAAGAAGGGTAAGTTAACCGAAATACACGAAAAATTTCCTATTGATAAAGGACATCTTATATTAACTGTATTTATATTAGTTACGGTAGGAATTTTATTAACATTTTTGACATAATTATGCAAATAACAAAAAATATACTTTGTGAAAAGATATTAGATTTTTTAAATAGCAAAATTACAAACGAAGAGTTTGTTTGCTGGGCAGAAAATGCTATGCTTATAGGAGAATATGAAGAGCAGTATTTTGATATTATTTCAGATACAATTTCACGTATTGGAATAAACAATGTCAAAGGTTTTGAGTTAGAAAAAACATATTTTTTTGATATTATAGAAACACTCAATTATTATAACACTTCTGAAAAGAAATATAATAAAAAAGAGTCCAATGATTTAATTTATGTTTAGTTCTTTGGCTACCCACGTAAAGTTGTACATCGCTATCGCACAGACAATTGTATATAAACTGTCGGCGTGGCTTTAAGCCACACCGACAGTTTATATACAATTGTCCAACTTTAAACGGGTAGCCAGCAGGTATTGTAGCCTTAGTTATCAAATTGTTATCTGGAAAAAATAAATAAAAAATGACATTATCACTAAAATACATTTTTGTCTCTATAGTTTCAATTTTAAGTATAAGTCTAATTTTTTTTGATAAAATAGAAATTGGAATTGGTTTACTTGTGGTTAGTCTTTTTTTTGCATATAGAGAACATAACAAAAACAAACGTAAAAGTAATAAACAAAAACACACCACCAAACGTTCTGGAAAAGTTTATGATATTGAACAAAATAATAAACGAAGTAAGAAATATAAGAAAAAGAATAACCCAAACAAAAAATAATTTGAACTTTAAAAAAAAGTGAAAAATGGATAATACAATTACAGGTGAATATAAAAAAATAATAAGTGATATACTTAATACGTATATTATGAACGAAAAATGGGACGAAGCAAAAAAAATACTCAAAGACGAATTAGAAAAAACACCAGAAGACCATTGGTTAATAACTCAGCTTAGTGAAATTTATTATGAAAAACATGATTATGAAACAGCATTAAAATTATCTACAAAAGCGATAAAATTAGCACCTAATTGTCCATTAGTTATTAACGATTATGCTCTTCATTTGTATATGCACGAAAAAGATGATTTAGCAATTGAAAATTGGAACAAATTATTACAAGAAGGTGTAGAAAAAATAGCTTATGGAGAGTGTGGAGAAGGACTACAACAAGCAAAATCAATGCTTAACGATGTGAGAATGAGAATGGCACTAAGTTATAGCGAAACAGGACAAAAAAATAAAGCATTATTTTTTTATAAGGAACACTTAAATAATAGAAAAAGAGGACTTTATAGTAACTTTACAAAAAAAGAAGTAGAAAAAGAAATAAAAAAATTGGAGCAAATGTAGAGTTGCTTTAATTTTAATAACAGTATTATTTATAAAAATTATAACAAGAAGCATAAAAAAATAGCCGATGGTGATTATTGC
>JAOZTW010000968.1 GCA_029938985.1 Bacteroidales bacterium
AAAGCCGAAAAATACTGTTTTTTTCTAATAATAAAGTTTCTGCAAACTGTGATTTCTTAAAATCAATGTCTTGCAAATACTCTTGTATAAAGTGCAGAACATAGTATTTGTGTGTGTTTCCCTCTACATCAATTTCTGCATTATAGAAGCGATGTTTTGGTAGCTGGAGTTTTGATAAAGTAGAATTATATTTTGGAGAACCAACTACATAATAAGCATTAGGATGCCCTAAATTCCAATCAAGGTAATCTCTTAGTACTAAATTACCTCCTTTAAAGTTAGTTAACTCCAAAAACACACAACTATTAGCATTATCAAAATTTTTTTTTGTTATATAGTTTTCATAATAACCAGTTGGTACTTTTGAATAATTTGTTTCTAAGAAAGGAGTAACCCCTTTTTTATCTTCTAATATAGATGCTAATACATGTACTCTCATTTTTTAATATAATTTATTAATTTTGATATTATCAATAATAGAAAATTTAATAATATCAACTTTTGTTTCTTTAACTATACTTATTAACTCTTTTTCTAATATTTTAATTTTAATTTCTATGGATAAATCTCTATCTAATACATCTTTAAATATTAAATTTATTTTATTATTTATATATCGATTGTATCTTGGGTGATTTGCATGCACTCCTCCCAAATTTACCTTCTTTACCATTATTCCATTTTCAATAGAATTGAAATTAAATTTTCCTCCATTTTTATAAAAAAATTGTAACTCTGCAGATTTTTCTAATAAATTCACTGGTATAACATGATGTGCTTGATAATCTTTTATAAAAACCTCCCAAGTTTTGCCCTGTTTTTTGGCAATTAACCAATCGTTGTGTAACAATTTTTTTGTTATTGGCAGATTTTTTATCCTGTTTCGCAAACTGTTAGATTGCTTAAAAAGTTTATAACAGGGTTTACATTCAATTTTTAACTTGCTTAATTTTTGAAGTGTTAAAAACTTGGACGAAAACTTAATTGGCTTTAATCCTGCAAGTTCGCCTGCCGTAAAAACTATTGTTGTTACATTAAAAATACACTTACCAAACAAATATTCTGCTCTATCGGCTCCAGAACTTCCAGCTATTTCGTTTGCAAGTTTTGTTATCTCTTTAGATATTTCGTCAGGCAGTTTGTCTTTGTTGTCGTACAATAATTGTGCGTCTTTGTTTATCTTTTTCCGATATTCTAAGTTGCTTGCATATTTTTTTACAAATAAAAGTATATTTTTTATTGCCACACTTTCTTGCCAAGCCCCATCAATAATACCTGCTACTATTGGAGTCATAAAACCCTTGCTGTTATACCATTCCACAGGTATTAAACAAGTATTGCAAGTCTTGTTTTGTTTGCTTAGAGTTTGCTCAATATATATGGTGTCAATGTAAATTATACTTGATTGCTCTGTATTGCTATTCCTGAGTCTGTTC
>JAOZTW010000030.1 GCA_029938985.1 Bacteroidales bacterium
ACTTTGAATATCAGATAGTTAATTATTACTATAAAAGTTTTCCCGACTTTTCAGATTGTATATAAAATTGATATGAAAAATCAAGTAAATTTTTGACAGATAAATATTAAAAAGTTTTCCCGACTTTTAAGTACAATGATACAATTATTCAATGGTTCAATGGTTCAATAATACAATTATGCGACTACAAACCAATAGTTTAAATATATATAAATATTCAGTAAAAAATTTCTATTTCTTTGTTTTTATTAAAAATAATTGTATCATTCCTTTTATTTTTTATTTTTCACTTATTGTTATAATTTTACAAAATTATTAAATTATTTGAAAAATAAGTTTTTAAAATGCTTTTTTTATAAATTTGTAGTTCAAAGAAAAAAATTATAATCAAACAACTGAACCCACGACTTCTTGGAGACACAACATTTATTCACAAATACAAAATAGTTGATTAAAATTTACTTAAACAATCTTATAACAAATTGTAGTTTTAAAACGTTATGTTAAAAAATTGTTAATTTAATTATTAAAAAAATGAAAAAAATATTACTCATAGTAGCAGTATGCCTGCTAACATTTAGTGTGTATTCTCAAAAGCGACTTGGAATAAGGGCAGGAGTAAATCTTGCTCGCCAACATACTGAAAACGAAATGTATGACATAAAAGACATGAGAAACAAATTTGGAATAACCTCTAATTTGATTCTCCGAATACCTGTTTTTTCGTTCATGTTGTTTCAACCCGAAATAGGATATTCTCAAAAAGGAGCAAAATATGTTGGCAATATGTACTCTATTCAAACCAACCTTGACTATGTTGAATTACAGACCAATCTGATTTTTAAATCACCAATATTTCCAATGTATATTATTGGAGGACCTTATGCGTCGTATTGTCTAAGTGCTTCGGCTATTCAAAACAGTACACCAGCTTTTGTGGTAGAAATAGATAGCGAAAATATACTTTTTTACGATGCTGGTTTTTCTGCGGGTTTAGGCATCACTCGTGAAATAGGACCAATAAGAACTTATGTTGAAGCAAGATACAACTACGGACTTTTAGATGTAAACAATAAAATAAATACCGAAAATTTGAATATTGTAAATAAAAATAGAGGTTTTGCACTGTTTCTCGGACTTTTATATAATATTTGATTAGGAATTGTCAAAAAATAAATTCGGAAACTGCGTCATTATTTTTAACTTTTCCCAAATTTATTATTTTCCAATTCCTAATCAAAAATTCACTTACTGTTTTTTTTTATAAAAAATATTTTATCTTTGTAAAAATATTTTATTAAAAAAATGGATATACACGACAACAATATTACCGAACAAGAAAAACAGAAAGAGCAAGAATTGCGTCCTCTTAGTTTTTCGGATTTTAGCGGTCAGAAAGGAATAGTAGAAAACTTGAAAGTGTTTGTAAAAGCAGCAGTTATGCGTGGCGAACAGTTAGACCACACCTTACTACACGGACCTCCTGGACTTGGAAAAACTACCCTATCTAACATTATTGCCAACGAACTTGGGGTGGGTATAAAAATTACTTCTGGTCCCGTACTAGATAAACCTGGCGACCTTGCCGGTTTACTTACCAACCTAAGCGAAAAAGATGTACTTTTTATAGATGAAATTCACAGACTTAGCCCAATAGTAGAAGAGTATTTATATTCGGCAATGGAGGATTTTCAAATAGATATTATGATAGATAAAGGACCAAGTGCCAGATCCGTTCAAATATCGTTAAACCCGTTTACTCTTGTTGGTGCAACTACTCGTTCTGGTTTACTAACAAGCCCTTTACGTGCAAGATTTGGAATAAAAGCACTTCTGGAATATTACGACTCCACAATTTTAACAAAAATAATAAAACGCTCCTCAAGAATTTTGGGGGTAGAAGTATCTCACGAATCGGCTTCCGAAATAGCCTCACGAAGCCGAGGAACTCCCAGAATAGCAAATGCTTTACTAAGACGTGTTAGAGATTTTGCCCAAGTTAAAGGAAATGGAAATATTGATTTAGAAATAACAAAATATTCGTTATTGGCATTAAGTATTGATAACTCTGGATTGGACGAAATGGATAATAAAATCCTAAACACAATTATTGACAAATTTAAAGGAGGACCAGTGGGGCTAACTACAATTGCCACAGCCGTTGGCGAAGAGGCTGGCACTATTGAGGAAGTTTACGAACCTTTTTTAATAATGCAAGGTTTTATAAAACGAACTCCACGAGGACGAGAGGCTACCGAGATAGCTTACAAACATCTTGGAAAAACTTATTTTGACCCCAAAAGACCAATAAATACATTATTTGAAATTAATAGACCAACTGATTAGATTATGAAAATAAAACTTTGCTTTGTTGTACCAAGAACATATATTTTTTTTAACGAAAACGCCAAAAACTCAAAAGATAAAGTTGGAGGGGCTCAAAAACAAATATATAACTATTCTAAAGAGCTATCCAAACAAGCCAATATTGATGTGCATATTTCGGTAGCCGATTTTGGACAGGAGGATTTTGAGCTAATTGATAATGTTAAATTATGGAAATCATTTTCATTCTCTGACAATAAATTTAAGGGATTTAGAAACTTAACAAAAGTATTGAAAAAAATTGATGCTGATTATTATTTGTTTCATTCTGCCGACCCTGCGGTTTATCCTGTTTCTGTTTATATAAAAAAAGTTTTGAAGAAAAAAATTATTTATATGATAGCTCACGATGATGAAACAAATCATGATAATTTGAAACAAAATTTTGGTTCTGCAACCGCAATTTCTATGAAATTTGCTTTCAAGATTTTTGATAAAATTACAGTACAATCCGAATTTCAAAAAGCAGAATTAGAAAAATACAGGAACATAAAAAATTCATATATTTTACCATACATTTTTGATGTTGCCAACAAACCGATAATGCACATGGAAAAGAAATATATTTTTTGGATTGGGCGTGCAGAAAAGTGGAAACGTCCTGAGGTGTTTATAGATACAGCAATAAAATTTCCTAACGAAAAATTTATAATGGTTATTCCTGCCGAATATGGAAAACACGAATATCAGTTACAAATAAAAAAATTGGCAGAAGGTGTAAATAATTTGAAAATTATTGATTTTTTACCACCAAGTAAAGTTAATCAGTATTTTGAGGAGTCAAAAATGTATCTGTTAACATCGGATAATGAGGGGTTTGCAAACACAATGATGGAAGCAATGCACGGCGAATGTGCAATTGTTAGTCTTAAAGTTAATCCCGACAATATAATTACAAAACATAAAATTGGATATGTAACAAATAATAATATTGACGAATTTAATAAATCGTTCGCAGAACTACTTGAAAATGAAAAACTAAGAGAAACAATGGGTAAAAATGGCAAAAGTTACCTAAAACAATTTCATGATAAAAATACTATTATAAAAAATTATATTGAATTTATAAAACAAAATTAAGTTTTGAAAAAAAAAATCAAAATATGTTTTTTCTCTCCCTCGTCCTATCATTTTTTTTCCAAAAAAAAGGAAATTATACATGGTGGAGCAGAATTACAAATGTATTTGCTTGCAAAACAGATTTCTAAAATAAATGATTTTGAGATATTGTTTTTTAATGGAGATTATAATCAAGCAAAAATTGAGTTTTTTGATAAAATAAAATCTATAAAAACATTTTCGTTACCACAAAAAGAGAGCTTTTTTTCTAAGATATTTAAAGCTATCAAATTATTTAATTTATTAAAAAAACACAAACCAGATGTAACAATCTCTACCACTGCTAATTCTACGCTTTATATAATTTATTTATATACAAAAATTTTTAATAAAAAAAATATATTTCGTTCTGCACATTTATTTGATATTGATAATACTTGGGTTAAAAACAATGGTTTGGTAGGAAAGTTATATAAATTTGCATTAAAAAAATCGCATCAAATAGTAACACAATCAGCAGAACATAAAGCAATTATTAGCAGTAATTTTAACAAACAATCAATTATTTTAAAAAATGTTTTTGAAATAAAAAAATTTGACACTGTGTCTAAAAAAGGAATATTATGGGTTGGGAGATTTCAAAAATGGAAAAATCCAGATATGTTTTTAGAATTATCATCATTATTTCCTGAAACACAATTCACTATGATATGCCCTTATGAAAAAGGAGATTTTTTGGAATGGGAAAAATTACGCAAAAAAACAGAAATTATTAATAATTTAACTTTCATTAAAAAAGTCCCTTTTCACGAAATACAAGTATATTTTAATAAATCAGAAATATTTGTAAACACTTCAACAGCAGAAGGTTTTCCTAATACGTTTTTGCAAGCCGCAGTTGGCAAAACTCCAATTGTTTCTATAAACGTGAACCCCGATAATTTTATAAAAAATTATAATTGTGGCTTTTATTGTAATAATAATTTTGAACTGATGAAGAAAAATATTGAGACACTAATTAATAATAAAAACAATAAACTTGGCGAAAATTGTTTTAATTATTTAAAAGAAAATCACGATATTGAAAAAACAGGAAATCAACTTGAACAGATAATAAAGTTGTTAGTTGTTAGGGGTTAGTGGTTAGTTTACAAGCTTCCGGGTTTACTGTAGTTGCAACTTTAGTTGCAATTCTTGGCTTTGCTCGGAGTAAAATGATAATAAAACAAAGCCTTAACCTGAATAATTCATAAATTCTCGTCATGAATTATTCAGGTTAACAAAGTTACTGTTTTTATGAAAAAAATTTTAATAATATCTTTTAGATTTCATACCAATTTGTATTACAGGGCAATTGCTTTGCAAAATGCAGGAAGTATTGTAAAAATATTTGTTTTATATAAAGGAAAATCCGAATTTTATGAAAACATAGATATCAAAGAATTTAAACTTGCCAACTGGGTGGAATTTATCAGTAAAATAATTAAATTTTTTAAAAAAAATTATTTAAAAACACAATTGGAATATAGATTTCAAATTCCTAATAATGAATTTAATAGAGCTTTAAAAAAATACAATCCAGATGTTATTTTGCTAAAATCGTATCAAGAGCTTTTTGCTATAAATGTTTTGTTGATTACAAGAAAAATGAAAGCAAAAATTTTCATGTTAACACAAACGGATAAAGCACATATTAAGGGGATTAAAAAATTATTTAGTTTTAATATTTATGTTTTTAAAAAACTTGGCGTAAAAGGATACATCACTCCAATAAAATCAAATTTAATAGCTTTTCGTAATTTTAAAATACAAAATATTTATTATGTTCCTTTTATTTATCCTATAAATTTATATAAAAACACACAAAATAACACTGATGTAATAAAAATTATTTCGGTTGGGAAATATCAAAAAAGAAAAGACCACATATTACTTATTAAAGCAGTAGAAAATTTAAGTAACAAACATAATATTAAGCTAAATATATATGGCGAAAAGTCAGATTTAGAATATTTTAAGTATTTGAATAATTATATTTTATCTAAAAATTTACAAAATAAAATATTTTTAAATTCAAATATTGGCTATCAACAATTGTGCGAAAAATATAAAGAAAATGATGTTTTTGTTTTACCAAGTTACCAAGAACCAGCGGCTTATTCCATAGTAGAAGCTATGAGTTACGCTTTGCCTGTTGTTTGTAGTAGCGAATGTGGCACACAATGTTATATAAAAAACGGAGAAAATGGATACGTTTTTAAAGCCAAAAATATATTAGATTTGCAAGAAAAAGTTTCGTTAATAATTTCGGATAGAAAAAAATTATACGAAATGTCCAAAAAAGCATTATCTTTGTCAAAACAAAATCATAATCCAGAAAATTATAATAACCAAATATCAAAAATTTTAAATGAAGTCATCAAGTATTCATAGAGTTAGTGCCGATAAAGGCAATGTTTTATATAAAATATTTGTGAGAATAGTTTATATTCCACTAAATTTTATCAATAATCGCAATCCCAAAAAAGATGTAGATAACAAATTAAAAATTTCAAAATTTAAGATTAAAGATATTGATAAACAATTTAGTAAATTAAATCCGCTTGCAAGTCCGTCTCGCAAATTGTCTAATCTGTTTTGGAACAGTTTAGACTGGAACTTATTTGAACAAAAAATTGGAGAATTTAATATGTTGGACATAGGTTGTGGTTCGGGATATTATTATCCTAAATTTCAAGAATTTGCAAATAATAAAATTCAAAAATATTGTGGTGTTGATATTATTAACAATAAAAATTGGACAAAATTAAGTTCCGAAAATAAAAATGTAGAATTTAAGCAATACAATGGAACAAATATTACAGATAAAATTCCAAAAAATACAAATTTGATAGTCTCACAGTCTGCAATAGAGCATATTATAGAAGATATTAACATATTTGAACAAATAGCAAGTTATGTAAAAAAATCAAAAAAGAATATTATTCAAATTCATATATTCCCCTCGGCAGAATGTTTGCCCTTGTATTTATTTCATGGAGTTAGGCAATACACACCACGCACAATATCAAAAATAACAAAACTGTTTTCTAATTTTTCTGATGTGGAATTGATTGCTTTGGGAGGCGAAAATTCAAACAATATACACAAAAAATTTTTAATAACCGGAATTTTAAGAAAAGATATTAGAGCCAGTAAAACAGAACAATATAACAAAGAATGTTTTGACGCTATAAAAAATGATTTTGGTGCAAAAAAAATAAATAACGTTTCTTTTTATGCTTTGATAATTAAGACTTTTGTTTAAAAACCAAATACCATAAAATATTTTATTACTAATTAAAATTGTTTTTTTATAAAAAAAATATATTTTTGTTTATCAAAAGTACAAAAAATATGGATAAAATAGAACTTAAAGTAGCAGGAATATCGTATAGTCAAACCCAAACAGGAGCTTATGCTTTGGTTTTGGAAGAAGTAGATGGCGAAATTAAACTGCCAATAGTTATTGGAGCATCAGAAGCTCAGTCAATTGCAATAGAAAAAGAAGGTTTAATTCCTGTGCGACCACTAACTCACGACCTTTTTGTAAAACTTGCTTCCTCGTTTGCTATAAGCATAGTAGAAATTAATATTATTGATTTTAAAGATGGTATTTTCTTCTCCGAATTGATTTGCGAAAGAGGTAGTGCAATAGTGAAAATTGATGCAAGACCCTCAGATGCAATAGCTTTAGCTCTGCGTTTTAAAAGTAAAATATATATTAAACAAGAAATTTTGTACAAAACAGGTATCCGATTTCCCTCCAATAAAAGCGAAGATATTGGACGACCAATAGAAAGCCAACAAGATGGCAATTTAGAAAACAAATCTATCAAACAACTGGAAAAAATGATGGAAGAAGCCATTAAAACAGAAGATTATGAATATGCTGCCGAAATAAAAAAAATAATAGAAAAGAAAAAATCATGAAATCAGAAAGCACTTTAAAAAAACACCTGCACGAAGACATAAAAAGAATTATGACTTTGGAACAAAATAAGGAAAATTACGAGAAATTTCAAACAGTTCTGAAAAATATAAAACCAAAAAAATGTATTGTGAAATCGGGCTGGTCGTCTGGAGAAGCAATCAGTTTTTCGTTGATTTATTCAAAGTTCGGAAATGGAAATCCTTTTGATGAATTTATTGAAGGTATAGAGGAAAAAAGCGAAGTTTTCCATTTTATAATGGGATTAGACCCTACTGTTTTTCATTTTAATCCTATAACGGCAGTTAGCGATGATGAATATTCAATGCTTATGTTTAAACTTAAACGGAATGAATAAAAAGAAAAGAGATTGCAATAAATGTAAGGGAAATCATTTTTGCGATGCACATCATATTCTTCCAAAAACAATATTTGGAGATGGAGAAACTGAATTTTTATGTAAAAATTGTCATGATGAGTATCATCGGCATTTGGGACACAAATTTTTACGTAAAAAAAATAGTCAGTCAGAAGAATTTTATTTTTTGAAATATTATAAATGGTTAGCTGGACTTTGCATAATAATTGGGTTTGTTTTATTTTTTATCTATAAATTTTAGTTTATGAAATCAGAAAGCACTTTAAAAAAACACCTGCACGAAGACATAAAACGAATTATGACTTTGGAACAAAACAAGGAGAATTACGAGAAATTTCAAGCAGTTCTGAAAAATATAAAACCAAAAAAATGTATAGTGAAATCTGGCTGGTCGTCTGGTAAAGATATTCAGTTTGCTCTGATTTATGAAAAATATGGAAACGGAAATCCTTTTGATGAATTTATTGAAGGTATTGAAGGAAAGGTAGAAGCATATAATTTTATAATGGGATTAAACCCTACTGTTTTTCATTTTAATCCTATAACGGCAGTTAGCGATGATGAATATTCAATGTTAATGTTTAAATTAAAAAGATAGCGAAAAAGAAAAAATATTTTATCTAATAAAGTAGTTTTATGTCAATATTTCAAAAATCTGTAATTAATAAGTATTTAAAAGGATTAAACCCTGTTTGGTTAAATATTGCGTACAATAAATTTAAAGAAATTTTTAATTCTGAAAAAATAGAAAGAATAAAAGATTTTAAAGAAGAAGAATATCAAGACGGTTTTTTGAGAGATTTATTTGTTGAGGTTTTAGGCTATACATTAAAGACTGATAACAAAAATTTTAATCTTGTTAGAGAATTTAAAAATAAAACTGATGGTAAAAAAGCCGATGGAGCTATTTTAAATAAAGATAAAGCAGTAGCAGTAATAGAATTAAAATCAATAAGAACCAAAGATTTAACAAATGTAACACAACAGGCATTTAATTATAAAAACAATCAACCTGGTTGTAAATATGTGATAACATCTAATTTTCAAAAACTTAGATTTTATATTGATTATTCAAATGAATACGAGGAGTTTGATTTGTTTAGTTTGAACAAAAAAGATTTTGAATGTTTATATTTAATACTACGTAAAGACAGTATTTTAAATGATATACCTCAAAAACTGAAAGACGAAACAAGATTTCATGAAAAAACCATTTCTGAACAGCTTTATAAAGATTATTCAAGTTTTAAAAACAAGATATTTGAAAATATTGTACTCCAAAACCCTTCGATTAGTAAATTAACACTTTTTAAAAAATCGCAAAAACTTTTAGATAGATTACTTTTTATTTTTTTTGCAGAAGACTGTGGATTACTTCCTCCAAACTCAATAGCGAGAATAATTGAAAGATACGAACAACTAAAAAAACTTGATGCCTATAAAACTCTATACAATATATATATACAGTATTTTGGATATATGAACACAGGCAGAAAAGGACAAACAACCTTAGACGATATACCTGCATATAATGGAGGACTTTTTGCACCAGACGCACTTTTGGATAGTCTGAAAATTGATGATAAAGTACTGAAAGAAGATTGTTTGAAACTGTCTGCCTACGATTTTAATACAGATGTAGATGTTAATATACTTGGACATATTTTTGAACATTCGTTAAACGAAATAGAAGAAATGGAGCAAAACCTGTCAGGCATTAAAGACCCGACAAGTTTAAAAACATCTAAACGAAAAAAAGATGGTATTTTTTACACACCTAAATACATAACTCAATATATTGTTGAAAACACAATAGGTACCCTTTGCATCACAAAACGCAAAGAAATGAATATTTATGAAATAGAATTTGATAAAACATATAAAACGAAAAAAGGAAATTTGAATAAAAAAGGAAAACTCCTTTTTGAAAAATTAAATGATTATAAAAATTGGTTGTTTACTCTAAAAATTATTGACCCTGCATGTGGTAGTGGCGCTTTTTTAAATCAAGCATTACTGTTTTTAATTACTGAGCATAAACAAATTGACACTTTAATAGCTGATTTAACAGGCGATAAAATTGGATTGTTTGATACCGACAAATCAATACTCGAAAACAATCTTTTTGGTGTTGATATAAATGAAGAAGGAGTTGAAATAGCAAAACTATCTCTCTGGTTAAGAACGGCACAGAAAGGTCGTCAGCTTTCAAATTTGAACAGCAACATAAAATGTGGAAATTCGTTGATAAAAGACAACACTCTAAATTACAAAAAAGTATTTAATTGGAAATATGAATTTGCAGATATTATGAATAATGGTGGTTTTGACGTAGTTATAGGAAATCCGCCATACATAAAGGAGGCAACAAACAAGTCGGCTTTTGATAACCTACATAGCCATTATTGTTATCAAGGAAAAATGGATTTATGGTATTTCTTTGGGGCTATTGCGTTGGAACTTGTAAAAAAAGAAAGTGGACTAATTGGTTATATTGCTCCTAACAACTGGACAACTAATTATGGTGCTTCTAAATTTAGAAACATTATTTTACAAAAAGCCAAGTTAATAGAATTTATTGATTTTGGTAATTTTAAAGTTTTTGATAGTGCAGGTATTCAAACAATGATATATATAATGAAGAATACTATTGATAATGATAACTACGAATTAAATTATTCGAAAATTATAGACAGCAAAATAAATCATGAAATAAATCAATTATTCCTTGAGAAAATAAAGGATAAACGTTTTATCTATTTTAAAACAAAATTTAATAAAAAAGAATCTTTAAATAAAACACTTCATTTTATAGAAGAGCAAACAAATAACATAATAAAAAAAATAAAAGAGAAGCAGAATTTTAGTTTAAACAAAGATGAAATATTATCAGGTATTGATGTTTCACAAGATTTTTTAAATAAGAAAAATAAAAATATCTTAGGAAAAAATTTTAAAAAGGGAGATGGCGTTTTTGTTTTGTCTGACAAGGAATATAAAAACTTGAATTTATCTGAAAAAGAAAAACAATTAATAAAACCATTTTATACTACCAATGAACTTAAAAAATATTTTGCTAATAAAAATAATAAATACTGGATAATATATACAAACTCCTCGTTTAAAAATCACAACAGCTTAGATAACTACCCTAAATTAAAAAAACATCTTGACAAATTTCAGCATATAATAACCTCTGAAAACAAGCCGTATGGTCTTAACAGAGCAAGACAAGATGGTATTTCATTTTTAGGGGAAAAAATTATTTCAAAAAGAAAATGCTCTCATTTCCCTGTATTTACATATACAAATTTTGATGCGTATTTTAATCGCACTTTTATGCAAATTATTTCAAAAAGAATTGATTTAAAATATCTAATAGGCATACTAAATAGTAGAGTAATATCTTTTTGGTTAAAATACAGAGGTAAAATGCAAGGAGATAATTATCAGATAGATAAAGAACCGTTGTTAAACTTACCATTAGTAAAAGCAACTTCAAAAAAGAAATTAGAAATTACTGTATTAGTAAATAAAATCATTAAAAACAAACAAAAAGAAATAGATTATAAAATACTTATTAAGCAAGCAAAAGAAGAATATCATTTTGATAGAGAAATTAGTTTAACCAAAGAATTAGAAAAAATACAAGCAAAAATTCAAACCGCAGAAAACAATATAAATTATGTTGTTTACGAAATTTATGGTTTAAATATTAATGATATTAATATGATAGAATCAAAAGTTAATTATTAGACGTTTTAAAAAAATGGTAATAGCAAGCTTTTTAAAAGTAAACTCATGAAAACAACTCAAAAAGAAATATTAAATTATTTGGTAAATAATAAGAACGAATTTTCAGAAAAATACAGTATCAATAAATTTGGACTTTTTGGCAGTTTTGCACGCAACGAACAAACAGAAAACAGTGATATTGATATAATTTATATACTTGAAAAAGATAAAAAATTAACTTATTTTATGCTATTCGACTTAGAAAAAAAACTTGAAAAACAATTTAATAGAAAAATTGAACTAATTAATTATCTTTATATTAATCCGATTATTAAATATAAATCTGAAAAAGATATAATTTATGTATAGGAATTGTCAAAAAATAATTTAGCAGGTTTACAAATTTATTATTTTCTGAAAACAACAATTATTTATTTTTTAAATATAAAAAATGAAATTCAAATTTTCCATTAAAAAGATTATTACACTTATTATGCTGATGACGTTAATTACAGTTATTGTAATTTTTGCAATTATAAAAGAAAAATCTACTTACGACCTCCTAAAAAACACTTGGAAATACGAAGCAGTAACTGATGTAAATAACAACCTGATAAGCAAAACGGGACAAGAAGATATGCTTTCGCTTGCCAAAGATTTTTCGTTTACTCACAAATCGCAAGCCGACTCCACTTTTGAAAAAGGACTATGGCGAAAAAATGAAAATAAATTAGTGCTTACCGTAAATTATGCCATACCAATCGATTCGCTCGTTTATGAAATAAATAATAACAAACCAACAATTATTAATTATCACAGAAAAAATATTATTTCTACAAACAAGAATGGAAAAATATCAACCAAGCAGAAAATTATTGAATTTGAAATAGAAGAATGTACAGCCGAAAAACTTGTTTTGTTAAAAGACGACAAGCTGTATGTTTTTTCAGATAAAAAGCTATCTCAAGTAAAAGCAAAATCACTTTTCAATTTTAATGTAAATAGCTTGTTGCGAGGACTTGGCGGTATGATTATGATATTAGTTATCGCATTTATTTTTAGTTCAAACCGCAGAGCAATAGCCTGGCGAACAGTTCTAATTGGTTTGGCTATTCAAATTGCATTAGCACTTGGAATAACCTATGTGCCAGCAATAGCTTGGGTTTTTAGAACGGTAGGAAGTATTTTTGTAGTAATTCTCGATTTCACCAAAGAGGGAAGTGTTTTCCTTCTTGGCGATTTATTAAATATTGATACCTACGGTTTTATATTCACATTTCAAGTTCTTCCAACTATAATTTTCTTTTCGGCACTCACAAGTCTGCTTTTCTATCTCGGAATTATTCAAAAAGTTGTTTGGCTTTTGGCGTGGGTGATGACAAAATTACTAAAAATTTCGGGAGCAGAGAGTCTTTCTGTAGCAGGTAATATTTTTCTGGGACAAACCGAAGCACCGTTATTGATAAAAGCTTATTTAGAAAAAATGAATCGTTCGGAAATAATGCTTGTTATGGCTGGCGGAATGGCAACACTTGCAGGTGGAGTGCTTGCAGCTTATATTGCCTTTCTTGGTGGTAGCGACCCAGTTATGAGACTTCATTATGCACAACAACTTCTTACAGCTTCGGTTATGGCGGCTCCTGGAGTAATTGTTATTTCAAAAATTTTAATCCCACAAACAGAAGCTATTAGTAAAGATATTGAAATTACTCAAGAAAAAATTGGTAGTAATATACTTGATGCTATTTCAAATGGTACATCGGAGGGATTAAAACTTGCCGCAAATGTGGCTGCAATGTTGCTGTCGTTTATCGCTTTTATTGCAATGTTCAATTTTATTCTTTCAAAAGTAGGAGCTTGGACAGGAGTGAACGAAGTTATACATAATTTTGACCCTCAATATAGTGGGCTAAATTTAAGATTTTTAATAGGATATACTTTTGCTCCCTTAATTGGTATTATTGGTGTGCCTTGGCAAGATGCCACTTTGGTGGGAAGGCTGATTGGCGAAAAATTAATAATGACAGAGTTTATTGCCTATGTAAGTCTTGCGGATTTAAAAAGCGTTGGCGACCAAGCTTATGGACAATTTGTATCTGAAAAATCAATAACAATGGCCACTTATGCACTTTGTGGATTTGCCAATTTTGCCTCAATAGGTATTCAAATTGGAGGAATAGGAACACTTGCTCCTGGCAAAAGAAAAATGCTTTCTGAACTAGGAATGAAATCCTTACTTGCAGGTAGTCTTGCTTCTTTGCTCTCGGCTACTATTATTGGAATGTTCTTGGTGGCATAACACAGTGAATTAAGAATTAGGAATTAGGAGTTGGTTTACACCTTAAAAATACAATTAAGTACCCATACAAAAGTTTTTACACATTTGTATTTCTTTAATAAATTGGTATATAGTTATTTAATTGTATCATTGAACCTTTGAATAATTGTATCATTCCTTATTTGGCATGTTTCATTTCTAATTTTGTATGCCTTAATTATTGAATTTTCAGGCATATCCTTTCAAACTATTAACTTCAAGTTTTAGATAAATAAAAAAACTATAAAAATGACTCGTTTAAGTGTAAATATTAATAAAATAGCAACTCTTAGAAATGCTCGTGGTGGTGATTATCCAAACGTATTGCAGGCAGCAAAAGATTGCGAAAGGTTTGGAGCAGAAGGAATTACAGTACACCCAAGACCAGATGAAAGACATATTCGTTATTCTGATGCCAGAGAAATAGGTCCAATTGTAAGCACCGAATTTAATATTGAAGGCTATCCCTCCAAAAAATTTATAGATTTGGTTATTGAAGTAAAACCACACCAAGTTACGCTTGTGCCAGATGCTCCTGATGCAATAACTTCTAATGCTGGTTGGGACACCGTAAAATACAAAAATCAGTTGAAAGATATAATCTCCGATTTTCAGAGACACGGAATAAGAACATCAATTTTTATTGATACAAAAAAAGAAAATATTGAAAACGCTCCCAAAACAGGAACTAACAGAATTGAGCTTTACACAGAACCTTATGCAGAACTCTATGTTGCTAATAGAGAGAAAGCAATAGAGCCATTTGTTTTTGCCGCAAAACTGGCTCACAAGCAAGGTTTGAAAATCAATGCAGGACATGACTTAAATCTTGATAACTTGAAATTCTTTGCAGATAACATTCCATTTCTTTCGGAGGTGTCTATTGGACACGCACTTATTTCTGATGCTTTGTATTATGGTATGGAAAACACTATACAAATGTATTTAAGGCTATTGAAAAAATATTAGAAACAATGAATTTAACACTCGGTTTTTCTACCTGTCCCAACGATACTTTTATTTTTGATGCTATGGTGCATAATAAAGTTGATACAGAAGGGCTTAATTTTTCTTTAATAATGGCAGATGTTGAAGAATTAAATCGTGAGGCTTTTAATAATTCTATTGATATAACAAAAATTAGCTATCATGCTTTTGCTTATATTTCAAAAAATTATAAAATTCTGGACGCAGGAAGTGCCTTGGGCAACAACAACGGACCATTATTAATTAGTAAAACAAAAATATATTCGGATGAGATATCTAATTTAAAAATAGCTATACCAGGAAAATACACAACTGCCAATTTATTACTTTCAATAGCATATCCCAAAACAAGATGTAAGAAAGAATATGTTTTTTCGGATATTGAAGAGGCTGTTTATAACAACGAAGTTGACGCAGGTTTGATAATTCACGAAAATAGATTTACTTATCAAGAGCGTGGTTTTAAGAAAATTATTGATTTAGGCGAATTTTGGGAAAACAAAACCAAACTACCAATTCCTTTGGGGGGTATTGCGGTTAATAGAAATTTATCTGAAAATATTCAACAAAAAATAAATCGTGTTTTACAACATAGTATTGAATTTGCTTACAAAAATCCAAACGAAAGTCTTAAATTTATTAAACAATACGCACAAGAAATTGATGATAATGTAATGCTTAAACATATTGATTTATATGTAAATAAATTCAGTATTGATTTAGGAACAGAAGGAAAAAATGCTATTAAAAAACTTTATTCCATAGCAGAAAATTTAAAATTAATTCCAAAACAAAGTGAAGATATTTTTATATGAAAATGTAACTCCAAGCTCTAACTGGGAGAAACAACGAATAGGCTACAAATCAAGTAACTGTTATAACAAATCTGCGACTATTCTACTGTATAAGACTTAAGTACTGAAAAATCGGGAAAACTTTTTATCAGAACATTAAAGCTATTAATCAATGATTTAATTATCAAGTAAAAGTTTTCCCAACTTTTTAGCAATTATTTGTTTTAATATGCTTAACTTAATGACATTGAGCTAAAACATGGCAACTGATAAAAGTGTAAACTAATTATGAAACATGTCTTTATTTTGCTAATCATAGATATGGCTTATATATATATTTTTATAAAAAAATAAAAAGTATATTTGCAAAATAATTAAAGAAAGTAGTACATAAAAACACTACAATAAGGCACACTAAAAATCAGAGTTTTATAATTTTCATTTTCGTAGTAATTTTATTAAAATTTAAATAAAAAATTCGCTAATTTTATTAATTTTTATCAAATTACGTCTAAAATACAGTTATCTAGGTTTTTTGATTGATAAAAATTTGATTTTTAATTAATTACACAGTTCAAATTAATAATATTTAACTCATTTGTGTTTGCAATTATTATTGGTTTGCCATCAATAAATTCTTTTGTTATTTAAAAAAAAAATGATTTATCGTTGTTTTTCAGAATGAATTTATCATTTTTTGGCTTTGCATTATTAACAATAAAAACAACATTTTCTACATTTGCTTCTTTAAACACTAAATTATTATATAGCTTTAATTCAATAACTTCTTTACTAAATATTTGTTTTCTGATTGGAGAAAAAGTAGAATTATATAATAATGGTTTTGGTACAATATATGAAATATATCCGTTTTTATTGAGAAGCGAAAAACCTCGTTCTATAAATAAAGAATACAAATCAAAACTGTTTTTTTGTTTTGCATAATGAATGTTATAATATGATTTTAAATTACTTTCAACATTTCTAATATCTATATAAGGAGGATTTCCCACTATTAAATCAAAACCTTCAAAATTTCCGTCTGCATCACAAAGTTGTGGAAATTCCTTATCCCATTCAAATGCTTTATTTTCTTTCAAAAACCATTCTTGTTCTTCTAATTTTTCAAGTTCAAGTTCCATTTCTAATAAAAGATTTTCGGCTTCTTTAATAAATTCATCATCTTGGTTTTCAAATAAATCAAGTTGTTTCATTTTCAATAATTTTTATTTCTTGGGCGGTTAGTTTGTAGAGTTTGTAAACCAATTTATCTATTTGGCGTTCCAGTTTGCTTGTGTCCAAATTTATATCAGTGTTTTTTAGTTCAATAATTTGACTCGTCTTTTTAATAATTTGATTCAATTCTTTTTTATTTGCTTCGGGTAATGTAAAACGTTCTATAGTAGTTTTTTTTAAGGTAAAAGCTCCACCTGCTGTCATTACTCCAATTGCAGAAAAATAAAATTTCATTAATTTACTGTTTAATATTGCGAGAATAAATTTAATTGGTATTTCTTCGCTAATAAGAAAAAAACCACCGCTTGTTAAAAAATATTTTTCATTATCTAAACAAAAGCCCCATTTATCAGAGGTAAGTGCCCAAATAATTTTTTGTTTCTCAAAAAAACCAACGTATGAAGCTGCCTGTCTTTGCAAGGCATACCATTCATATCTTATACCTGTTTCTGTTTTGTTTCTTTTGCTTAATTCTTTTTTGTGTTGCAGAAAATATTGATAAAGAGTTTTATACGTTTTTTGAAATTTATTTTCTGCTTCAATTGAAGCACCAGAAATTTTATTATCTTTATGGAGAGGGAAATGCCATTTTAAATAAATCAACCATAAATTATCATATTTATTATAATATCTTTTTATATCTTTTCCTTTC
>JAOZTW010000969.1 GCA_029938985.1 Bacteroidales bacterium
AATTACACTGTTCAAATTAATATTATTTATTTTTTGTAGAACTAATTAAACTATTAAATAACAGAATAATAATGAATTCTATTTTGATTTTTTTCGATTTAATTTTGGAAAATTATTATTATTTTTTGATTTTGCACAAAAAAAAATATATTATTATGTTGCTGAAAAAGTCTGGAAAACTTTTTGCTGTATTTATCTATTTGATTTTCACAAAAATAAACAATTTACTCGGTTTTTATCAATCAGTATTTTAGTGTTTAGACAAAAAAACTTCCAACTATTCTGTATATTAATAAAATAAATACAAATACGTTGATTTATTATGTCAATTTTATATGCAAAATATGTTGTAAAGACAAGGCATGCCTTGTCTCTACGGCAAATTGTATGTTTTTAATATTGCTGAAAAGTTTTCCCGACTTTTCAGTACAAAACAAAACTAACTGCAAAATTAGGATAAGGTTACTTATTTTCCTTTTTTACATTAAATCTTGGATTTGTTTCCTTAAATTAGAATTTATTTATTTATTATATTACTAATATAATTATATCAGCTTGAGACGATTTATTGAAAAATAGAATAAACTTATAAATAAAGAAAGAAGTATTTTAACATATTGTACAATATGTAAAACATATAAAACAAGTTATTGTGGTTTTGTGATAAGAAATTAGTGAGTAAACTTGATAGACTTAATTAATTAAATGATACTTCTTTACAAGAAACAGAGAAAATTATTAAATTAAAAAATAAATTATTAACAGATTTTCTGAAACATTTATGAGTTAAAGTTCGTATCTAAAAGAAACAAATAGAGATAAAAAAATTACGTTTATATATGATTAACTACTTAACTATAGAATACGCAGTTTTTTTATTTCTTTATTAATCAAATAAACATATATAAACATGAAAAAAATTAAAATTATTATTTTAACATTATTATTTTCAAGTTCATTTATATTATCAAATGCACAATGTTATAAGTTTACAGTCAATGAGGTAGCTCCATTGTTAGACGATTTTATTTTGAACGGAAGATATATTTCATTGCCAATGACAGAAGGAGAACAAATTTTGATTTGCAAAACTATATCCAAAGGTTTTACATATCGTTTTATTGTAAAATCCAAACCAGAACTACCTGATGCCGTTATTAGAATTACCGAATGGAATGGTGAAGAAATATATAATAATAAAAATCATAATCTGAATCAAATATTTGATTATGAGAACAAGGAAACTCAAAAAGTGAAAATTTATGTGAGAATTCCTAAAAAAAACAAAGTATCAAAGAATGGTTGTTTGAGCTTGATTCTTGGGTTAAAAATATCAGGTTAGTGAAAAAGAAATAATAAGTAACTTTAAAATGCAATTACCAAAATAGTATAAAATTAACAATTCCTAATCCATTATTTTTAATAAAAA
>JAOZTW010000431.1 GCA_029938985.1 Bacteroidales bacterium
ATTACAACTGTTTGATAATTATATTATTATGAAAGCAAAAACTTTAGTAAATAATATTTCCATGAAGTTGAAAAATTAGGTTTTAAAATTTTCACGAAATTAATATAAAACTCTTTAAGGATTTATTTTAATTCAAAAAAAACCTTAAAGAGGTTTTAGAAGTTTTATACACTAAAAGTTATTTTTTCATATCCCAATTCTTTTCTAATATCATTAATAAGAGGGATTAATTTTTCGATTGTAACATGTTCCATAACAACTATTTTATACCATTTAGGATTATTGTGATTATCTGGTACTAATCCATAATCATCGGCTATTTTTTGGGTAATAAATTGTTCTCGTATTGTTACAATATTAGAACCTGAATGACGATAATATTCAACATTATATTTAGCAAGTTGTTTACATATCCATTCTGTTCTTTTTTGTAAAATAAAGATTTTTTCTTGCCAACCAAATGGTCCATTTTTCACTAATATCATCCACACTGCTACTGCATTTGCACCAGATCTACTGCCAATTAAAGTACAATCATCACCTTCTATGTAGCTTGCTTGTTTGGTTTTTGCATAGTCTATAAATCCCTTTCGTATCAAAAAAATACCAGTCCCATAAGGAGCTTGTGCCATTTTATGTGCATCAAGAGTAAATGAAGTTATATTAGGATTTTTAAAATCTATAATACTTTGGTCTTCAACAAAGGGATAATAAAAACCTCCAAAAGCTCCATCAATATGCATTTTAAATTTGCAATTCAATTCTTTAAGTACATTGGCATAACAGTCAACATCGTCAACAGAACCAAACATTGTAGTCATCATATTGCTTATAACTACAAAATATTTTTTCCCATTCTTTTTTGCCTCCGTTACAGCTTTACTCACACTTTGTTTTGATATTGTTCTGTTGTCGCTATCAACCTGTACTTTATAAATATCTAAAATTAGTACATTTGATGCTTTATCCATTGAATAATGGCTATCTTCGCTACAGAGAATACAAATTTCATCGTTTTTTGCATTATGTTTTTCAACAAAATAATTTCTATATATCCACATAGCTTGAATATTTGCCTCAGTTCCTCCCGATGCCACGTACCCATCATATTGTTGCGTTTCACTCTTAAGTATATCAACAGCACATATTTCTAAAACCTCATGTTCTATTGCATGAGTTCCCGTGAAAATATTTTCTGATTTCCCTATTGTATGACACCCTATATGATTTGGGTTTTGAACAAGAGTACTAATAAAGGGAGCGTCTTTTAAAAAAGATGCGTCTTGTGAAAATATTTTATCATCTAAATATGTTGCGGGTATTCCAAGAACATTTTGTTTGCTGTAGTTTACATTTTTATCTAACGCACCAAATACTATTGATTTTATTTCATCATGAGATTTCTTTTTCCAATTTTTATTCATTGTAATTCGTTTTTTTGTTTTTTATGAAAATTAGTGAAAAATGAAATAATAAGGAACTCCAGAATACGCCGTTTTTTTTGTTCTTTTAATAATTTAATAATCTGCAAATAGCGAGCTATTTAATGACTTATAAAATTTTTTAAAAGGGCAAAATAAACAAGTAGATTGGAGTTAATTATTTTTTCTTATCACTAATGAAAATTATAAATTTTTATTATAGAATCTTATCGCAAAGTTGACTTAATCGTAAAGAAATTCCAAAAGTGAAATTTATTTCTGAACCAACCTGATTACCATTCACATATTGATATAAAGGTATATCAGCCAAACCGTATAAAGTTAAATCTCTAAAAGTATAACTTAGTTGTGGGACAAAAAATAGTTTTCTCCCACCTGTTGATTCTGGATAAACATTATAATATGCTATCATATCTATATATTTTGCTGATTGCAATTTTCCAATCCATTCTGCTTTTAGTTGGGTGGTAACTCCAAGTTTTCGGTAAAATATTTTGCTCATAAATAAACCTACACTTGCATAATCTCCAAATTTTTGACCTAATGAATTATAACCTTTTTTGATATACAAGGCATTAGTAAAAAAATTAAGTTTATATCTGTTAAAACCATGTAGAGCAAATAGATATAACATAAAATCAAGCGAACCATTTGTTCGTTGTACGGTGGGTGGCGATGTAGCATAATATTCATCTCCTGTAACTGGATTTGTAAATACTACATTTGAATCTATATGCGAACCTAATGGTATTTTACAACCAACTCCAACAGTAATTTCTGTTTTACGATTTGTAGTAGATTTAAAATAAACATCGTATCTTGGAAAAATAATTAAATCTCCAAAACCGTCAGATTCAATGTCTTCCCTGTTCAGAGAATCTATTTCATCAATTTTTTTATTTAAAAAATATCCTGCCGACACCTCCAAAGTTAATTTTTTTGACAATCCATATCCTGTTCTAAAATACAAATAATCACTACTTAAATTTTCAAATAAAGGTACAGTATCTCTGTCCTCTATTAAAAACTTGTTACTTTCTACATAATTGTAATTTATAGCAAATTCTACCTGTTTGGCACGTAAAACACCTTGTGAAGTGCCACCTGCAATCGGGCTTCCTGCACCTCCCGAGCAACAACCTTGAGCGTTGCTTTCAATAAATAAAAAAAATAATGGTATTAATAAAAAAATATAACGCATAGTTGTGAATGTATAATTTATTTTTAACGTTTTACTGAAAATTTGATAACCTGAGTGTTTTCTTCAGATTGAATTTTAAGGAAATAATATCCATCTGATAATTTATTGGTACTAAATTGTAGTTCGTGAGTTCCAACATTTTGATTTAAGTTTGTTATCACATCAACAGTTTCTCCAAGTATATTTACAATTTTAATTGTTATTTCAGATTTTTCTACTATTTGATAATTAATTGTAGCTATTTCATTTACAGGATTTGGAAAAATTTTTAATTCAAAGTTTCCATTATTTATATTCTCTTCAATTGCTACGCTACAATCCAATATAGCCTCATCAATTGCCAAATCAATATCATTAGCAGTGTAGTTTTCATTATAATACACTTTGTGTGAAGAACCTCCAACAACAATTATTTTTGGCATTCCATCAGTCCCGTAATCTGACATGCTTATTTCTGAATTCGAAAAAAAAGCATCTACATTATCCATTTTATTTACCGTTGCCCAGCTATTCAATGTTGAACAAGTAGTGTTAGCGTAGTCGTCAACCATATAAAATAAAACTTGACCAGGATTTGAACCTGAGTATGTTTGTACAGTAAGATAAGCACTTGCGGTAGGTTCAATACAGCTAAGACAAGGCATAACCCATGCAATTACAATCACTTTATTATCGTCCAGTTCTGAAAAAAGGTCATGATTAACATCATTACAGTCATTTACAGAAAAATTGGTGGCAGTGGTTTGAGAAAATGCAAACATAACACATAGGATACTTATACTTAGTAAGAAAAATCTTTTCATTGTTTTTTAAGTTTTAAAATTTGTGATTTATAAATTTATTGAAACGCCAAATTGTTTTATTAATTTTTTTTCTTTTTCACTTAAGTGGTTTTGGTCTAACATATTTGCAACAATGATGTAGATTGTTATATGTTTCATCTGTTGCTCTATATTCTTTAGTATCGTAACCAACTTCTGCTATTGCTTTTTTTATTGTTATTACATCAGTTTTTGAAGCTTCAAATTTCACCATTAATTTCTGAGAATTTACATTCCATTTAGCAACATCTACTCCTTCTATTGATTTTGCTGCTGATTCAATTTTGGTTTTACACATCTCACAATTACCATATACTTTAAATTTTTTCTTCTCCAATTCAACTTTTTCTTGAGCTACAGCAGTTGTGCTTATTACTGTAAAGATTACTAATGTGATAAATAATGATAACTGTTTCATGATTTTTATTTTTTAATTTATAATTTATAATTCTGCAAATATAATTTTTATTTATTAAAAAATACATTTTTTGTTAATTTTTCTCCATATTATTGTGTTGTAAATTTTTGTTATTTTAACAACAAATTTGTAAATAAGTGAATTTTAAGGTGTAAACCAATTCTTAATTCATAATTGCTAATTGCTGTTTATACCATTAAGAAGTGTGTATTATACATACAAAAATTTGGATAAAATAATTATATAAAATAAAAAAATAAAAAAATATGTTTTTGTATTGTATAGTAAAAATTAATATTTATCTTTGCATTTATAGTTATCCATATTTTATAAATTTATTAAAAGATTAAATCATGAAAAAACGATATTTCATTAGTTTTGGAGTTTTATTAACATTTTTGTTATCAAGTTGTTTAACAGCTCAATACAAAGAGTATAAGTTTGAAATGACCGGCAAAACGTCTGGACAGTTAACAATAACTTACAAAAATATATTTTGTTCGCATTATGACGATGAGATTTCAGTAGAAGAAGAAGCAGAGCAAGATTACTCGGAATTAGTTTCAGACTATTTAGAAGGAACAACAGTAGAAGACGATTTTCCAAATGCAAAAATGATTAGTAAAAAACTGTTTGAAGAAAACAATCAATTATGTGGACAAATAGTATTGGAATTTGACAATATTGAAGATATTAACTTGTACAAATATCACAAAAAAGCTCCATTTATGTTTCACGTACCAAGCGATGAAGATTATTTTGATTCAAACGGAGAAAAAGCACCTGAATTTATTCAATTAGTAGTTTGGGATAAAAAAGCAAAAGTTTTAGAACTTACAACTACAATCAACGAACCAGACGATGAATCATTAAGTTTACTAAGTATTTGGAACGCAAATAAATAGATTTCTTTTTGATATTTTAAATTGGAAATTGGAAAAAGGAAAAATAAACATAGAAATTAATAATATAATTGCTATATTTTTATCAAGAAAAAAAATATAGCAATTAAATAAATTTCTGATTATAGTGTTTGTTTTTCTAATTTTGAATTTCCAATTTTTATTTTAAGTATAAATGAAATAATTAAGTAGATAACTGAATATTAACGTCAATTTTTAAAGAGGTTATTTTTATATTATGTAAGCCAAAAAAATATTGTATATTACTTATATT
>JAOZTW010000432.1 GCA_029938985.1 Bacteroidales bacterium
TTGCTTATTTTTTTGAAGAAGATAAAATTCAAAAGAACAAGTTTAAATGGTTAAATATTTATTTTGATATGCCTAAGTATTAATAAAATGGAATTATTGCTTGAAAAAACCAAGAAAAATTTAGCTTTAAAAATAAAATTTGCTTTTTTGTCAAAAAAAGTTGTCCCAATTTTTTAAAAATAAATAATATTTCTATGAAGTTAAAAAATTAGGTTTTAAATCGTCTATTATTTGTTTTAAGTACCCATACAAAAGTTTTTACATATTTGTGTTTTTTTAATCTATTGGTTTATAATCATATAATTGAATCATTGAATAATTGTATCATTCCTTAATATGTCTTACATCCCTCAATGAGGGTTTCATTTCAAAAAATAAACTTATGTCTTTAATAAAATTTGTATTAAAAAGTTTGAGGTATTATAAGAAACAGCATATTGCTATTTTTTTTGGTACATTGATAAGTACAGCAATTTTGACTGGTGCTTTAATAATTGGTGATTCTGTTAAATATACATTAAAATATTTGGCAGAAAAACGCTTAGGCAATGTTAGCTACACGCTTGTAGCTGGTGAACGTTATGTAAGCACAGAATTGGCTGATAATATTTCGGAAGAAATTAATAGTAAAACTGCGGCGGTTCTTATGTTGTCGGGGATTGCGATAAATACCGAAAATAAAAACCGTATTAATAAGGTGCAGGTGCTTGGAGTTGTTGATAATTTTTGGGAATTATCCGACATAAAAATGCCGAGTTTAGAAAACGATCAAACAATTATTAGTGATAATATTGCCAAAAAACTAAATGTAAAAGTTGGTGATGTTTTTCTTTTGAGAGTACAAAATGCAGAGCTAATACCTTTGAATGCTCCATTTGTGGACGATGAAACTCCCTCAGTAGCACTTAGATTAACAGTAAAAGAAATTGTGGACGAAAATAATTTGGCAAGATTTAGTTTGCAAAACAATCAAACTGCTCCTTACAATGTTTTTGTGTCTCACAAATATTTGTCAAAAAAATTGGAACTTAAAGAAAGAGCTAATTTAATACTTGTTGCAGAAAATTCGGATAAAAACTTAGACGAACAAAAATTAGACAACATTCTAAAAAAAGTGTGGCAATTAAAAGATGCTGGTTTGTTGGTTAAGAAAATTGATAGTAGCCAAATATTTGAATTACAATCAGAAAGAATATTTATAGACCATTCTTTGTCAAATAAAATAACCGATATTGATATTGAAAAAGAAACTGTTTTAACTTATTTTGTTAACTCATTGCAGGCGAGCAACAACGAAACACCATATTCTTTTGTAACCGCAGCTTCAGAATCTTTATTAAAATCAAAATTATTAGAAAATGAGATAATTATAAATAACTGGCTTGCAGAAGATTTATCTGTAAATATGGGCGATACTATTAAATTAAATTATTTTGTTATAGGAAGTTTGCGAACACTTGAGCAGAAGAGTAAACAGTTTATAATTAAAGATATAGTTCCTATTAATTCAAAATTATTTGATAAAACTCTAATGCCCGAATTTCCTGGTTTGTCAGATGCAGGAAATTGTAGCGAATGGGAAACAAGCATTCCAATAGATTTGGGAAAAATAAGAGATAAAGACGAGGAGTACTGGGAGAATTATAGAGGAACTCCTAAAGCATTGATTTCTATAGATGCAGGTTTGAAAATGTGGGATAATAAATATGGAAATTATACTTCAATTAGGTATAAGCCAGATAATTTGCAAAAAGCAAAATTAGAAAATTTGATTTTAAATAAAATTAATCCCAAAGATATAAATTTGAGTTTTCAAAATGTGCGTTCACAAGCAAATATTGCTGCCTCTAATGGAGTAGATTTTGGTGAATTATTTATCAGTTTGAGCTTTTTTATTATTGCAGCAGCCTTATTACTAACTATTTTGATTTACACACTGCAAATTGAAAACCGTATTTCGGAGAAAGGAATACTATCTGCAATTGGTTTTTCACGAAGAAAAATAATAGCTTCACATTTTTCGGAATCCATTTTCACAATAATTTTAGGAAGCATAGTTGGTGGTTTTGTAGGAATTTTATATAACAAATTTTTGATTTACGCCCTGAGTTCTATCTGGATAGATGCAGTAAATACTAATATTCTAAAAGTTTATATTAATTGGACAACCGTATTTGTTGGTGTTGCAATAGGAATTATAATTGCCTTGTTGTCAATATATATCGTTATTGTGAGCAAATTAAAAAAGCAGGTTGTTGTTTTAATAAAAAATAAATCTATTTCTGTATTAAAATCAAAAAAAATATTAAATACCATAATTTCAATTGTAGGAATTGGTGGTTCTATTGCTCTGATTTGTTTTGCTTTATTTAATTCTTTGGAACAAAATCCTGCTTTATTTTTTATTGCTGGCACACTTTTTCTTATTGGTGGCTCGGCTGTTTGCTCGCTGTTAATTTCTCCTACTTTTAAAAAAATTGAATTCGGAAAAATAGCCAATATTAAGATACATAGTATTTTACAATTAGCAATCAAAAATGCTGGACGCAACAGAGGTAGAAGTATTGCCGTTGTTGTGTTGCTTGCACTTGGCACGTTTACAATAATTGTTACAGGAGCAAACAGAGCAACATTTCATGGTACTGAAAATCAGAGAAATTCAGGAACAGGAGGTTTTTTATATTGGGCAGAAAGTAGTTTACCAATAATTCATAATTTGAATACCGAAGAAGGAAGACAACACTATGGATTGGAAGCAGAAAATATTTTGGACAGTGTAAATTTTATTCAATTTCATAATCTGCAAGGAGACGATGCAAGCTGTTTGAACCTAAATCAGGTTAAGAAACCAAAAATTTTGGGTATCAATCCGCTTGATTTACAGAGCCGACAAGCGTTTTCTTTTGCCAAATTATTAAACAAAACTGAAACTCCTTGGCTTGAATTAAATAAAACTTATGATGATAATATTATTCCTGCTATTGCAGACCAAACAGTGATACAGTGGAGTTTAATAAAAAAAATTGGAGATACTTTGAACTATACTAACGAAAACGGACAACAAATTAAACTTCTGCTTGTTGGAGGTTTAAATAGTTCTATTTTTCAAGGCAATATTTTAATTGCCGATAGTGTGTTTATGAAACATTTTCCATCTGTAAGTGGTTCAAAAACAATGTTGATAGAAGCAAATAAACAAAAAGCAGATGCAATATCAAAGCTTTTGAACAACTCGTTGAGCGATTACGGAATAGAAATAGATTTGGCATCAGAACGTTTGGCACGTTTTTATTCGGTTACCAACACCTATTTATCTGTTTTTATGCTACTTGGTGGACTTGGGGTTATACTTGGTACTTTTGGGCTTGGAATAGTTTTGATAAGAAATATTCAAGAACGAAAACATGAAATTGCTTTATTACAATCTATTGGATACCAAAAAAACCAGATTTTTAATTTAATTTTTACAGAGAACTTATTTCTACTAATCAGCGGAATTATTATAGGTAGCATTTCTGCCTTAATTGTAATTATGCCATCCTTAATATCAGCGGCTTATAATATTCCAAGTGGTTTTATGTTAGCCTTAGTACTTATGGTTTTTATCAGTGGCTTGCTGTGGATATATTTCCCGGCAAAATTTGCTAACAAACAAAATTTCATCAAAGATTTAAGAGAGGAATAGATTAATTATCAATTAATAATTAGCTATCGCCAGAAAAACAATCTATTAGATCTTTACTTTTGCTATTTGAGCAATAAAAACGTTAAATTATATAGTATTATGATAAAAAAAATATGAATGATTTATCAAAAAGAATTTTAGAATTAGCAGCAAAGTATAAAGATTATACTGCACAAAATTTATCTAAACTTGTGCAAATAAAATCTTTAAGCATGCAAGAGAAAGATGTACAGCACGAATTGAAACGACAAATGGAAGAGGCAGGTTTTGATGAAGTACGTTTTGACGGTTTGGGAAATGTGATTGGTAGAATTGGTAATGGAAAAAAATCCTTGCTATTGATGCTCACATGGATACTGTTGATTTGGGAGAACTTACTAATTGGGATTTTGACCCACTTTCGGGAGAAATAAAAGATGGTTTTGTACATGGACGTGGAACAGTTGACCAAGAAGGTGGGGCGGCAGCATTTGTAACTGCTGGCAGAATTTTAAAGGAACTATCTTTTAATAAAGATATTACAATTTATTGTACAGGAACAGTTATGGAAGAGGATTGCGATGGACTTTGTTGGAAATACATTGTAGAAGAAGAAAATATTAAACCAAATTTTGCCATCAGCACCGAACCAACCAACTTGAACATATATCGTGGACATCGTGGGAGAATGGAAATTAGAGTTACATTTAGGAGTTTCTTGTCATAGCTCTGCTCCCGAGCGAGGCAATAATGCTATTTACAAGGCTTCTCGTGCCGCTTTGGAAGTAGAAAAACTAAACGAAAGATTAAAAAATGATGACTTTCTTGGAAAAGGAACAATAACTATTTCGGAGTTTAAATCAAACAGTCCTTCGCTTTGTGCCGTAGCAGATTATGCTTATCTTCATTTAGATAGGCGACTCACTTGGGGAGAAACAAAAGAATCGGCTGTTGCTGAAATAGAAGAAATAGTTAAAAATCTTGATGCAAAAGTTGAAGTACTACATTACAACGAAAAAGCTTGGACAGGGCTTAATTATGGTATGGAAAAATATTATCCTACTTGGAAAATTACAGAATCGGATAAAATTGTGCAAATAGGAAAAAATGCTTTTAAAATTTTATTCAATAAAAAACCGTTGATTGACAAATGGACATTTTCAACAAATGGAGTTACAATAAACGGATATTATAATGTACCAATAATTGGTTTTGGACTAGGAAACGAGGTATTAGCACACGCCCCAAACGAAAAAGTTTAGATAGATCATCTTGTAAAAGCATCTGCTTTTTATGCTATGTTTGCATATATGATTTAAAAATAAGGGCATTTTTCATAAATGCAAATTACTGCGTTATTTTGATTATTTTAAAATCCTC
>JAOZTW010000433.1 GCA_029938985.1 Bacteroidales bacterium
ATTTTATAAATTATTGATAATCAATATAAAATGAAAGCAAAAACTTTAGTTAATATAAATCGTTTTTTTCTTTTAGAATTTTAACAAATCTGCAAATAGCGAGCTATTTAATGATATTTTTAATAGGGCAAAATAAACAAGTAGATTAGGCTTAGTTATTTTTTCTTTTTTCACTTATGGAATACATTTTTCCAAAATATAATTTCGTTGTTCAAGGGCTACCTTGTGAAAATAAAACCACTTAAAATCATTTTTATTTTTCACGTTTCCCTTATGTATTTCCATTTTGGCGGGTAGAGTTACAAGCTTTCTTGATATATTTATAGCCTCTTTTTCCCACTGTTTTGAGTTGTAGTAAAAACCAATTTCTGGGAATATTTTCTGATAATATTCAAATCTATCTTTGGCAGAGTAGTTCTCATATTTTAGACAAACTTCTAAGCTATCAACAAATTCAGACCATATATTTTCTTTTTGCTTAAATTCTAATAGTTTTTGATAAATAGTTTTTGCTGCTTCATAAAATTCTTTAAAATTATCTCGTTCTACAACTCTGTTTGATTTTGCATGAATATATCTCCATTTTAAAAACGGTAAGTCGGGATAAGAAAAAGCTTCGGCATGTCCTATGTCTGGCAACACATTATATTCAAGTTGTAAAAAAAAGTTTATTCTATCCCATTTGTCTTCTTTCCAAATTGCAATTTTCTCAATATCATTATGTTTGGAGCTATGAATACCCGAAAAATCTTGATGTGCCCATGTATCTGCAAAAGTATGAATTGCAACACCAAGTCCAATTAATTTTTTCAATTTTGGTTCATCTGTGTCAAATTTACTAATAGCTTGATTTAGTAAATCTTGTGCAAGTTCAGAATTCGGTTTTGTAACATAATCAAAATCTACTCCTTCCTCAAATGGTTTTGATGGCAAAAAATGAAATGGAATATATATTTTATGCTGAACAATTTTTTTAAAATCTTTAAGAAATTGCAAGCCTTTGTGTGCCGTACAAATTGGGTCAAATTCTTTTCCATCGTATCTTGGATAATTAAATTTTAAATCGCCCTCTATTTTTAATGGACGATAATTAGTTGCATCGTCAACATATTGCGAAGCATAGGCAATAATTTGAGCATCAGCTGGAGTAAAACCAGCTTTTTCGGCAAGTATTCTTATTACTGAATAGTGAAAATCTATTTGCATTTTATATATATTTATTAATTTTGTTGAAAATAAAGAATGGTTCAATGATACAATGGTTCAATTATGTATCTACAAACCAACATATTAAAGAGAAATAGATGTGTAAAAACCTTAGTATAAGTACTTAATGTAATTTTAAGGTGTAAACCAATTCCTAATTCCTAATTTATGTTTTTTTTATTTTGCAAAATTAAAAAAACTTTTTGATAATAAAAGTTCAAATTTAAAAAATTATTTATACGAATTATATTTTACAAACTCCTGCATTGATTTTCTTTTCTTATCTCTAAGTGTTACATTTTCATGAGCATATCCAAGCGATATTACAATATTTACTCTTTTTTTGGTCGGAATATCTAACAATTCTTTTATTTTTTTTTCATTAAACCAACCCAACATACATGTTCCTAAACCTAAATCGGTGGCTTGAAGACAGAAATTTTCAATAGCCGTACCTATATCTAATAGGTTGTATTGTTGATTTTTTAAGAAATTTCCCATTTGAGCTTTCAAAGCCGATTTTTCGGTTACAACCACAATAAGTATTGGTGCATCAACTGTAAACTTATTGAATGAAACTGTTTTACTAAAAGTAGCATTTGCTATTTTATTTTTTAAATCAGGTTTGTTTACAACTATAAATGTCCAGGGTTGCGAATTGGAGGCCGAGGGAGCAAGTCGAGCCGCTTCTAAACAGAGTTCTAATTTTGAGCTTTCAACCTGCTTAGAATTATTATATTTCCTCACACTTTGACGTGTTTTTACTAAACCTTTAAAAGTTTTCATTTTGCTTTTATTATTATGTTATAAAACTCTGATATTTAAGATATAAGTCAATTTGAGATATTAATAATTATTTGTTTTAATATGCCTAATAGAAGAATAAAAAAAACGGGGCATTTTTCATAAATGCAAATTACTGCATTATTTTGATTATTTTAAAATCCTCATTTACAATAATTAAACTGCGGAATTTAAAAAACAAAAATGCCTTGCACTTTACACTTATGAAAAACGCCAAAAACGGTGTATTCAGGAGTTACTTATTATTTCACTTTCATTAAGCACAGAAATTTTGGCGTTTTTCATGAAAAAATGTAACTCCAAGCATCGGCTTGGAGAACGACAATATTTTACTAATATCCGAATTATTATATATTGTGAAACAATGTTTATTTTTTCAATATTCCTGCAAGTAGTTCACGTGAGCGGTGTATTCTTGCTTTAACTGTTCCAAGTGGAATTTCCAATTTGTTAGAAATTTCAACATAAGACATTTCATCAAGAAAACGTAGTTTTACAATTGAACGATAATCTGTTGGTAATCTTTCAATTATATGATGTAAAATTTTTTGAGACTGTACATTAATCAGTTTTTCCTCTGGGTCTGGCGAATCCGAAATCAAAGATATTATATTAAATTCACTATCATTAAATTTAATTTTTTTATCAATAGAAACTGTTTTTTGAGCAGTTTTTTTCTTTCTCAAAAAGTCAATTGCATTATTTGACGCAATTTTAAATAGCCAAGTACTAAAAGCATAGGTTGGAGTATAATACTCAATGTTTTTGAAAGCTTTGGTAAAAGCCTCAATTGTAAGGTCTTCGGCATCTGTTTCGTTTCTTATTATTTTCAAGACCATATAATAAATTGAATCTTTGTAATAATCTAATAATTCGGCAAATGCTTGCTGGTTTCCCTTTTGTGCTTTTACAACGAGAATGTAGTCTCTACTTGCCTTTTCTGTAAAATTTGTTTTTAGTTCCATTTGTCGTTTTTGTTTTTAGATAGCTTATGTAATAAATGAATGGTAATATTAACAAAAGGTTGCATAAAGTCGAAAAATATTGATATAAAAATTAATTTTCTCTCATCAAATATCTTTGAGGCTTTTATTATAATAATAGAAAAAATTAATGTTCTTATTATAAACAAAGTTAGTATAAAAATTGGTTCTTTCCAAAAAATAGCAAGAAAAATAAATAATAAATAAAATAATTGTCGGCTAATAACTTCTAAACCGAGCAACAATTTGTGTTTAAATTTATAATATTTTCCTGTTGAAAAATGTCTTTTTTTCTGAAGATACCAATCATTAAAGCTCTTTTTTGCAACCGAATGCGTAAAACTTTCAGGTGATATTTCTACTTTAATATTTTTCTTATTTGCGTTTTCGTTAACAAATAAATCATCAGAACCCGAAAGTAATTTTAAATGTGAAGCAAACCCTTTATTTTTGAAAAAAAGCGATTTGCGATACGCCATATTTCTACCTACTCCCATATAAGGATGTCCAGCTTTTGCAAAACAAAAATATTGAATAGCAATAAAAACAGTATCGTAGCGAATCAATAAATTGAGTAAACCTATGCCTTTAATGTAGCCTCCGTAACCAAGTACAATATCTGTGTTTTTGGTAAAATTATTTTGCATCTTTTCAATCCACAGGTTACTGTCTATTATGCAATCTGCATCAGTAAAAAGTAACCATTCGTTTTTGGCCGCCTTAATACCAATAGTTAATGCTAATTTTTTGCCATGCGAAAAATTATTATCCTTATTTATTGTGGTTACGTATAAGTTTTTATATTTCTGTTTAAATTCTTTTAATATTTGTGTTGAGTTATCATCAGAGGCATCGTTCACAACTATTACTTCAAAATCGTCGTATTTTTGTTCCAGAACGGTTGATAAAAATTGTTGTAAATTTTCCGCTTCATTTTTTGCCGTAATTATTATTGAGACAGGTTTTTTTTCTTCAATATTATTTTTCTGAGTTTTTGAAAAAATTCTGGTAAAAAAAATCAAATAATATAAAACCTGAATTATAGTTACACCCATAAAAGTATAAAAGAATATTTCTAATATTAGTTCTAAATCAATCATTTATATTTGTTAATACAAAATAATTTGTGTTTTTTATTTTATTTTGCAAATATAATTTTTTCTTAATATTTTAAAAATATATAAATATAATTTTTTAAATATTTTTTTTTTAATCAATTTACTTATTTGATAATAAAACTGTTAGTAAAATAATATCAAAATTTGAAAAATATAATTTGGTAAAATTAAAATAATTATATTTATTTGATTTGTGAATTTTCACAAAATATTATTTTATTTTAAAATTAGTGAAAATAAAATAATAAGTAACTCCAGTGTACGCCGTTTTTTTTAATAATTTAATAATCTGCAAATAGTAAGCTATTTAATGACTTTTATAAATTTTTAAAATACAAACATACGAGATTGGGTTTAGTTATTTTTAATATATATAAAAAATGGAAAAAGAAAGAAAACACCATTGGGAAACAGTTTATAAAACCAAAAAACCTGACCAAGTTGGTTGGACACAAAAAATTCCTAAAACCTCACTCGAAATTATTAATTCATTTGAGGTTGACAAAACAGCAAAAATTATTGATATTGGAGGTGGCGATGCAAAACTTGTTGATTATTTACTTGAACAAGGATTTACAAATATCACAGTTTTAGATATTTCGGCAGAAGCTATTGAGAAAGCAAAAAAACGTTTGGGGGTTAAGGCTAATAATATTGATTGGATAATTAGTGATATTACCGAATTTGAACCCAAAACAACTTATGATATTTGGCATGATAGGGCTGCTTTTCATTTCCTAACTACCGAAGAACAAATTTCAAAATACATGGCAATAGCCAAAAAATAAGTAGCTCCAAGACACACACCGTTTTTTGTTTTTTAAATAGTTTAAAATTTTAAATTATTTAAAAAGACAAAATAAACAAGTAAGTACCCATACAAAAGTTTTTACACATTTGTATTTCTTTAATCGGCTGGTTTA
>JAOZTW010000434.1 GCA_029938985.1 Bacteroidales bacterium
TTTATTTTTTAAATACCGCAGTTTACTTATTGTAAATGAGGATTTTTAAAATAATTAAAATAACGCTGTAATTTGCATTTATGAAAAATGCAGAAAAAAATAAACATAATAAACATAATAATTATGAGCAAAACAATAATTACAATTTTAATTCTTTTTTTAGGATTTCAAACATTTAGCCAAGATATTAAAGAAGTGGTTGCTTTTAAAAGCATTGGAAATGATGACAGGGAAATATTTTGCATAACAGACTCAGCTGTTTACAAGTATTCGTGGTATCTCGAATGGTATTGGTGGGCGTTAGAAAACAATGGTTTAACTCGCCACAATGGCATTGTTCAAATTGATGATATAACCGCTTATGAAAACGAAGATGAAGATAGTAAAATATATGTAATTTCAGATACTGCTGTGTTTAGATACGATTGGTATGCTCAAAGTTGGTGGAATTTAGAAAACACAGGTTTGTGTAGAATAAACGACACGGTTCAACTGAGTTCAATAAATGCAATTATTGATAACGACGGAGATACAAGAGTTTATGCCGTTTCGTGTGGTCAAATATATTTATACGAATGGTATCAACAAAGTTGGTATCCATTGTCAAGTATTGAAATATCGGTTAAAGAAATTGATAGGCAAAAAATGAAAAATGAAATTGAAATTTTTCCCAATCCTGTTTCTGAAAACACAACTATAAATTATTCTATACCAGAAAATTATAATCAAGAAATAATGATTATTTTATATAATAACAAAGGAACGGAAGTAGAAAAATTTAATCAAGGTGTGCAAAAAGGCGGAAATTATTCTTTTTCAATAAACTGTTCTAATATTGATGCTGGGTGCTATTATATTGAAATAACAGGAAAACAATTTAGAAAAACGGGTAGATTTATCAAGTAAGTAAGGAGTAATACAATTATTAAATGGTTCGATAATATAACTACGTGTTTACAAACCAATAGATTAAAGAAATACAATTGTGTAAAAACTTTTGGCGTTTTTCACGAGTATCAAGCTCAAGGCTTTTTTGAAATATTAGAATTAAAGTTTACCTTTGTAAATGAGCATTTTAATATTTCAAAAGTAACGAAGAAATTGATACTCGTGAAAAACGCCTAATATTTGTATCGCCAAAAGTGAAAAATTTTTGTTAATAATAAAATAAAAAAGCAAAATATTTGTTTTTTTCTTATTTTAAACAATTTTGTTGAAATTGCAATTTACAGATTAACAATTAATTATAGAACAAATTATTTTAAAAAAATCAGTGAAAATCCGTTGTATCTGTGTTATCTGTGTTTCTATTATTGCTATCTAAGTAACACAGATAACACTGATTTTCACGGATTTGTTTTTTTCAACAAAATCAGTTTGCAATTTATGAAAAAGGAAAATTATTTGATATTTTTGTAATATATTTGATATTTTGTGTTGTCATTAATTGATGAAGAGAAAATTGATAACAACGAATTACCCGAAAATACTTTTGAAATAAGGGCATTTTTCATAAATGCAAATTATTGCCTTATTTTAATTCTTTTAAAGAACTGAATTTTAAGGTGTAAACCAATTCTTAATTTTTAATTCCTAATTAAAGGTGCTATTCTTGACTTTTTTCGTAGTCTGATAAAAAAGTTTTTAAACCACTGTCAGTAAGTGGGTGTTTAAGCAATCCTTCAATAGCACTTAGTGGCGACGTTATCACATCTGCACCTACTTCTACGCATTGTATAATGTGTTGTGTATGCCTTATTGATGCTGCAAGTACTTGTGTTTCATATCCATAAAATCTATACATTTGTACAATTTTATAAACTAAATCTACCCCATCGGAAGCTATATCGTCTAATCTACCAATAAATGGCGACACATAAGTAGCTCCAGCTTTTGCTGCAAGTAGTGCTTGACCAGGCGAAAAAACCAAAGTGCAATTTGTTCTAATATTTTTGGCAGAAAAATATTTTATTGCCTTAATTCCTTCTTTTATCATAGGTACTTTTACAGTAATTTGTGGGTGTAAAGCGGCAAGTATTTCGCCCTCTCTAATCATTCCTTCAAAATCTGTAGAAATAACTTCTGCACTAACATCTCCATCTACTATTTCACAAATAGTTTTGTAATGATTAAAAATATTTTCTTCTCCTTTAATTCCTTCCTTTGCCATTAAAGATGGATTTGTAGTAACTCCATCTAAAACTCCAAGTGCTTGAGCTTCTTTAATTTGCTCAATATTAGCTGTATCTATAAAAAATTTCATATAAAAATTCTAATTACCATTAACAACAATAAATGCATAAATAATTCCAGGTATCCAAAAACAACATGTTAGTAGAAGGGCAATAACGGTTTTTGTAATATCCCAGTTAGTTGCTAATCCTACTGCAAGCCAAGGAATTAAAATTGCAAGCACCAATAGTACAGTTTTTGATACTGTTGGTTTGTTTTTTTTAATTTTTTTGGTAATTTCACTTTTCTCTGTTACAACAGGACTATTTAATGAAGAGGTTTCTGAGCCTGATTTTGTGGTTGGATTTTCGGAAACAAGAATTTTTTGTGTAGCTCCTTTTGCTTCTTCGTTATGCGTTTCATTGGCAGAAAAACTCGACGTGCTTATCATCATTAATGAAAGGGCTACAATACTAAAAATAAACTTTTTCATAATTTTTAAATGTTTGTATGCTTAAAATAATTTCTTAAAACTCAAATAATTAGAAAAATATTTATAAACATTGGTTAGTAAAAATAATCAATCTGAAAAAACAAAGGTAAAATAAAAAACTAAATCAACAACTTTTTTGTGTTAAAATTTATAAATCCTGTAAATTAAAATTAAAATACAATCAATAATATTAGTTAATTATATTTGAGATTCTTTTATTTTTTAATCAAAAAACCTTATTACTACAATTTTATATATTTTTCAAATAATAAAAAATTATATAATGACATAAATTTGGAAAAATGTTAATTATTTTAAAACAAAAAAAATATTAATTACTTAAAGTATTTTTGCATCTTTTCATTATTAATATTACATTTGTGGTTTTAATTTGTAATAATTGTGCAGTTTACTATTTTTAACACAAACTTTTTCTATATATTCTAATTTTCAAACCAGCCATGATAAAAAATAATAAAGAAAAATTCATTATTATTAGTTCAATATTTATATGTATAGTAATAGTTTTTTTTTGGATATTTTATAATCCAGTAAAAGACTTCACAATAAATATTCCAGGAATGGATAACAAACCAGACAGCATATCAAGTTTTGTTGAAGATGTGAAAATTGGTGAAAAATTTGTTCAACTTATCGAAAACAACTCGGAATTAACTGGTAAGTGGACACGTTTTAGAGGTGGAGATTTTGATAATATAGTGAAAGATAAAACAAAATTAATAGATAAATTTGGAAATGCTGGAGCAAAAATTCTTTGGTCGGTTAAGCTTGGAGAAGGACATTCGGCTCCTGCAATTTATAATGGAAAAGTTTATATTCTTGATTATAAGGAAGAAGAGAAAGAAGATGCTCTGCGTTGTTTTGACTTTGTTACAGGAAATGAATTATGGCAAAGAAATTATAGTGTTCATGTAAAACGAAATCATGGCATGTCTCGAACCATGCCAGCGGTTACTGATAGTTTTATTGTTACCATTGGTCCCAAAGGGCATGTGATGTGTGCCAACCCTAATAATGGTGATTTTATTTGGGGAGTAGATTTAATAAGAGATTATGAAGCTCAAATTCCTTTTTGGTACACAGGGCAATGTCCTATGATTGACAGCAATACAGCTGTTATTGCTCCTGCTGGCACATCTTTATTAATAGGAATAGATTGTGCATCAGGAAAAGTTGTTTGGGAAACACCTAATCCAGACAAATGGACAATGTCTCATTCTTCAATTATGCAAATGGAATTTGAAGGAAAAAAAATGTATGTTTATGCCGCCGTTGGAGGTATGTGCGGTGTGTCTGCTGAGGGTGATGATATTGGAAAAATATTATGGACTACAAAAGAGTTCTCGCCAACAGTTGTAGCACCTTCGCCAGTTGTTTTTGATGATGGAAGAATATTTATGACAGCAGGATATGGAGCTGGTGCAATAATGTTTCAATTAAAGAGGGAGAATGAAAAATATTCAGTTTCTGTTTTGCAAGAATACAAACCAAAAGACGGAATGGCTTGCGAACAACAAACACCAATTGTATTTGATGGCCACATGTTTGCTATTTTACCAAAAGATGCCGGTTCGTTAAGAAATCAATTTGTTTGTTGCAAACCAGATGATTGTAAAAATATTTTGTGGACAAGCGGAAAAGCCAACAGATTTGGTTTGGGACCTTATGTATTGGCTGATGGCAAATTTTTTATCCTAAACGACGATGGTACTCTAACAATAGCTAAAGCAACAAGTTCAAAATTTGTGCTTTTAGATAAACTTAGAATTATTGAAGGACACGATGCTTGGGCTCCATTAGCAATTGCAGATGGAAAATTGTTGATGCGAGATTATAGAACTATGGTTTGTGTTGATATTAAACATAATTAAGGAATTTTTCAATGATACAATTATACAATGGTTCAATGATACAATTATAAATGGTTCAATGATACAAAGATACAATTATACAATGGTTCAATTATACAATGGTTCAATGATACAAAGATACAAAGATACAATGGTTCAATTATACAATGATACAATGGTTCAAAGATACAATTATACAATGGTTCAATTATATAATTATGTGATTATAAACCAATAGATTAAAGAAATACAAATGTGTAAAAACTGTTGGCGTTTTTCACGAGTATCAATTTCTTCGTTACTTTTGAAATATTAAAATACTCATTTACAAAGGTAAACTTTAATTCTAATATTTCAAAAAAGCCATGAACTTGACACTCGTGAAAAACGCCAAATTTTTGTAGGGAGGTATTTAAAAACAAAAATAACTTTGTTTAAATTAGTTAATTACTAAAGTTTTTGCTTTCATTTTATATTGATTATCAATAATTTATAAA
>JAOZTW010000970.1 GCA_029938985.1 Bacteroidales bacterium
ATAATTCAGAACAGACTCAGGAACAGCAATACAGAGCAATCAAGTATAATTTACATTGACACCATATATATTGAGCAAACTCTAAGCAAACAAAACAAGACTTGCAATACTTGTTTAATACCTGTGGAATGGTATAACAGCAAGGGTTTTATGACTCCAATAGTAGCAGGTATTATTGATGGGGCTTGGCAAGAAAGTGTGGCAATAAAAAATATACTTTTATTTGTAAAAAAATATGCAAGCAACTTAGAATATCGGAAAAAGATAAACAAAGACGCACAATTATTGTACGACAACAAAGACAAACTGCCTGACGAAATATCTAAAGAGATAACAAAACTTGCAAACGAAATAGCTGGAAGTTCTGGAGCCGATAGAGCAGAATATTTGTTTGGTAAGTGTATTTTTAATGTAACAACAATAGTTTTTACGGCAGGCGAACTTGCAGGATTAAAGCCAATTAAGTTTTCGTCCAAGTTTTTAACACTTCAAAAATTAAGCAAGTTAAAAATTGAATGTAAACCCTGTTATAAACTTTTTAAGCAATCTAACAGTTTGCGAAACAGGATAAAAAATCTGCCAATAACAAAAAAATTGTTACACAACGATTGGTTAATTGCCAAAAAACAGGGCAAAACTTGGGAGGTTTTTATAAAAGATTATCAAGCACATCATGTTATACCAGTGAATTTATTAGAAAAATCTGCAGAGTTACAATTTTTTTATAAAAATGGAGGAAAATTTAATTTCAATTCTATTGAAAATGGAATAATGGTAAAGAAGGTAAATTTGGGAGGAGTGCATGCAAAACATAATAAATATAGTCAACAAATGTCTGAAAATTTTTCAGATATCTATAACAATATTAATGAATTGCCAATATCAACAGAAAATAAAATGAAATTTTTTAATAAAGAAATAAATCATCTTGTTGAAGAAACAAAATTATTGATAATAGTATAAAAAAGAATATAAAAATAAATAATTTATACGAATGAAATATGTTATATAGATTAAAAAATTTAATATCAGATAAAACAGGTGTTTTACAAACTCTATCAAATAGTGAAAGATATGCAAATAATGAATATTATCATAAAAATATTGGATATAGTAAGACTATAAAATTATCTCATCCTATTTCATTAATAGTTGATTATTTAGAAGATGAACCAGAGGTATTGAGAGATTCTCACAGATTAAATTTTGGTCGTCCAAGTGGTTATCATATCCTTTGCTCAACAAAATACAATTCTACTTTGTCAAAATTAAAATTACCGAAACATCAATTTTATAAAGCAGAAATATATCTACAAGAAAAAATATATAAATATTCTGTTTTACATTTAGTACAAAGATTTGTAAAAGACATTGATTTTAAGAAATCGCAGTTTGCAGAAACTTTATTATTAGAAAAAAA
>JAOZTW010000435.1 GCA_029938985.1 Bacteroidales bacterium
TTACAAATCATTGATAATCATCACAAAATGAACACAAAAACTTTAGTTCTTAATTCTTAATTTTTTAATTCTTACACTTTTTTAAGTTTCCACTTTCCTCTGGTGAAAATAATTAATGCAATACAAGTTGTTAGTCCTTCGGCTACAATAATTGAAATATAAACACCTTTTTCGTTTAAATCAGTATGTAACGAAAGAAAATATGCTAATGGTATTTCAATTATCCAAAAACAAAAAACATTTATATACATTGGAGTATTGGTGTCGCCTGCACCATTAAATGCTTGTACTACAACCATTCCTAAAGAATAAAATACAAAACCAAAACTTATTATCCTCAAACTTTCTGCACCTTTTGTTATAACATCTGGTTCGTCAATAAAAATTTTGATAAAGAAAGTAGAAAAAACAATTAGAACAATAGCGATTAACCCCATAAAAAATAGATTAATAAAACCTGCTGTCCAAACAGAGCGTTCGGCACGTTTGGGTTTGTTGGCTCCCAAGTTTTGACCAACAAGTGTAGCAGCTGCATTGCTCAAACCCCAAGCAGGTAGTAGAATAAAAAGCATTATTCTAACTGCAATAGTGTAACCTGCAATAGATTCGCTACCAAAAACAGAAATTAATCGAACAAGGAAAATCCAACTAACAGTTGCAATTAAATGTTGCATTATTCCTCCTTTTGAAATTTTTAAAATTTGTTTTATTATTGAAAATTTTATTTTAATATCATTAAAACTGAGTTTAATACGTTTATTACCAAAAAACAGAATATATAATTGATATACCACAGCAACTCCACGTCCAATATTTGTGGCTATTGCAGCTCCTTGAACTCCAAGTTCAGGAAATGGACCAATACCAAAAATTAACAATGGGTCAAGAATAATATTAAGAATATTTGCCAACCACAAAACTCTCATCGAAATTGCTGCATCACCTGCACTTCTAAAAACAGCATTCATAATAAAAAGTAACATAATTACTATATTACCACCAAGCATTATGGAGGTATAAGAACTATATTTTGCTATCATTTCGGTTTCAGCTCCCATTAATGAAAGTAAATCTTTGGCAAATATTATTCCTGGCACAGCTATTATAACTGCCGTAAATATACCTATAAAAATAGCTTGTACCGAAGCTATTGAAGCTTCTTTTTTCTTTTTTTCTCCAATTCTACGAGCAACAATAGCCGTAGTAGCTGCTCCAAAACCAACTGCAAGTGAGTAAATTATTGCCATCATCGACTCGGTAAGTCCCACAATAGAAACCGCTTCGTGTCCCAGTTTTGACACAAAAAATATATCCACAACAGCAAAAACAGATTCCATTATCATTTCCAAAATCATTGGAACTGCAAGCAAAAATATTGCTTTGTTCAATTTTATATTTGTAAAATCTATTTCCTTGCCAGTTAAGGCTTGTTTGAAGGTTAGTAAAAAATTTTTCAATAATTTCATTCAAAAAAATTTAATATGACTAAGGAGTTGGAAAATAATAGGTTCGGAAACTGTTAGATTAGTTTGCTATTTCTATGACTTAAAACAGATTACTAATAATGAATTATTTTAAACATTATCTTATTTTCTAAAATAGTGAAATAATGACACAGTTTTTCTAACTTTTTTTGACAATTACTAAGATTGTTTAAGATTTTTTTATTATTTCAACAAACCATTGAATAGCAAGTGAATTACCGTTTTGTATATTATAGTTAAATTTGTTACCTCGTTCTATTAAATCGTCTTCTAATTGATTTAATATTAAATTTGAATTTAACCAGTTTGCTTTTTTAACACGTTTTTTTTTGTAGAAAGTGGGAAAATATTTCTTTATTTTATTTTTAATAACTTGTCGTTTAATTTGAGATTCCGTAGGTTGTAATTCTGTTTTAAAATTAAGCTGGTATTTTGAAAAAAAACTCTCATTTAATACTTTGTTATACAGGTTTTTATATAGTCTATATTTGAATGGAACAATTTTGAAAAAATCAATAAGCTCTTTATCCCAAAATGGTAAACGATGTTCGTAACCAAAATAGTTATATACGTTTGAATAGTTGGTTGTAAACTTGGATTGTTTTTCTTTAAAATTCCAATTTTCAATTATTGAATAAGGAAGTTTTATTTCATCTGAATTAATAAAATTATTTAATTGAATTTCTAAATTATTTCTTACCTGTTTTTTACTACTAACCGAAACTTTATTCAAACTATAATATTTATTAAAAATGCTGTGTCTTACGTTTTTAATAGAATTATTTAATTTTGAGTGAGATAAATCTAAATTACTTCCTCCAATATTATCTCCCACATGTCCTGGAATAAAAACAGAATCGTTTGGTATCAAATTATTATCTTTTAAATATTTAACTGCAAAATATTCTTGAAAAAAAGGAAGTGTTACTTCTTGTGAGGAGTAGTAAAAAAAATTATTATAAATTTCTGTTTTTAAAAAATTTGAGTATATTTGTTTGTTATATTCTATATAATGCCATTTAAAACCAAGTGTTTTCGCAACATTTTTTGAAATAGGAATATCTTTTGCCATTTTACTACCATAGGTAAAGCAAATCACTTTTTTATAACCAGCATTTTTAAGCATAACAGCAATCAAACGAGAATCGTATCCTCCACTCAAAGGAATAATTGCTGTTTTTCCATTAAGCGAATTGATTAATCGTTTTGCTACATTATTAATTTTTTTTGTTGCTATATTATGTAGTTGTTCAAAACTTTGTTTTAAAATATTGTTTTCCGAAGTTATATAATCTTGGTAGGTAGTTGTTTCAATAATATTATCATCAACTGTAATTAATTCTCCTGCTTGTATTTGTTTGGTGTTTTCGTATATCGTATTTTTTCCAACAACAAATCCTGTCATAAGAATTTCGTTGATAGAAAGTTGGTCTTTGTTACCATTTTTAACTTTTGTTATTTTATCCGAAATAATAAAAGTGTTATCAATTTTTGTATAAAAAAGAGGAAACATTCTAACCACATCTGATGCTGCAAAAAGTTTGGTTTCTTTTTTTATTATTACAGAAAAAATACCATTTATATTTATTATTTTTTCATAAAATTCTTTATTATTATCAATACTTTTAAAATATTGTAGTAGTTTTTCACCATAATAATAGTTGTTTTTATTATCAAAAAAATAACCCTTTACAAAAACCCCATCACTAATATTCCATTTAAAACCAAACTCCTGAGAATTTGTTATTTTTACATCCATTTTAATTTATTTAGTTAAGTTGTTGTAACTTAACATTATATAATACAAATAATTTACTTAGTGAAAATGAAATAATGGCGTTTTTCATAAATGCTAAATAGTAGTTGACACTTTTTTGTTTTTTAAAACCTTTTGAATTATTTACATAACACCCAACCATTCAAGTGCATTTTCTCTTTTGTCAAAATACCTAACTTTAAGTAATGAATTTGTGTTTTCTTCCATAGCCTGTTCTATGCTTACTTGTGAAAACAACTCCTCAGAAACAAGAAAAGCAACTTTACGCAGTCCATGTTTTATTGCGGTGGCAATAATATTTTTGTTAATCCAAATTTGTAAATCTGGAGTTATTAAAAAACGCATATTTCGTTCGTCCACCAATTGATTAACAGGGCATTTGGCTTCTACAATAGATGCCCATTTAAGTATATCTTCTTTATATTCTTCTACTGTTTGATCTTCGGTTAACAATGTGCGAATTGTTTCAATGTATTGCTGATTATCATCTACATTGATTATCATAAATATATTTTTAAATATATTTTCCATCATGTTTGTTTAAAAAAGTTGTAGTTGATATAGATTAACTTCTTAGTGGTTTATAAAGTTTGATTATCTTAATTTTAAAAATAGGTTTTTTATTAAAAGCTCATTTTTACAAAACCTGAATAGTGTTAAGTATTAGGTATATTAAAACAAATAATTAACGATTTAAACTTGTTATTTTTGCTTTTTCCTTATTCAATAAACATGCAAATACCTTGATATTATAATATTTATTGAATTGTTAAAAACAAAAATAATTTTATTTAAAAATGCTTTATTGGTTTTCACAAAATACATGCAAAATTAATACAAATTATAAATAATTAGCTATTAAATTGATTTATTTTAAAATTCAATTTTAAAATAGTAAAAAAGATTTGAATATCAATTAGTTGATTAAAAATCTTAAAATCCTTATTTCCAACATAAAACAAATAGTATTTGTAATTAAAAAACACCTAACCATATACTTGTGAAACACCCACATTATTTGCATGTTTAACACACTTTTTTGCAATATTTATCTATTTGATTTTCACAATAATAAATAATTCACTTGGTTTTTATCAATCAGTATTTTAGTGTTTAGACAAAAAAACTTCCAACTATTCTGTATATTAATAAAATAAATACAAATACGTTGATTTTTTATGTCAATTTTATATGCCAAATATGTTGTAAAGACAAGGCATGCCTTGTCTCTACGGCAAATTGTATGTTTTTAATATTACTGAAAAGTTTTCCCGACTTTTCAGATATTATAAGCTTTTTTCTTCTTTTTCACTAAGCATCTTCAAAATCGCTAATAAAATCTATTTTTCTTTGTTTCAAATTCAACTTTTAAACAATGTTAAAATTCTGTAAGTAGCCAACTTATATAAATGTTATTATTAAGAGTTTGTTTTTCATTCTGTTTCGTTAAAAAGATTTGAATATAAGCAATATGCAATTATTTTTTGCTTTTCATAATGTTAAAAACAACCTCTTTAAAAATGACGTTTATATACAGCTATTTACATATTCCTGTAATTTTATTCAAATTAATTTGATAATTTATCATTTGTTAGTAAAAAAAAACTTACTTTTGCATAAAGAATAATCTCATTTATAGGCACTATTTAATATTCAATTCAATTTGTTGTTCATTATTATTAAAATACTCATTTGTTGCAATAATCAACTGAATTTCAACTGTATTTCATTTCTTTCTGCTGAGTTTCTACAAACTATTA
>JAOZTW010000436.1 GCA_029938985.1 Bacteroidales bacterium
ACAGTACGCTAATTAAGTGTTATTTATAAAAACTTAATATATTGATTATCTGGGAATTATGTTTTCAATAGAAAGCTACAACTATCTAATAATCTGGTAAATTAAATCTAATCATTATTCAACTTCTGGATTAACAAGCTATGCAAAAGAAGGGCGACTTTTCTTGGGTACTTTCAATAATTACACAAGACGAAGTTTATAAAGGATAATAGTTTGTGAAAAAATTCCGATTTGTCTTCATTATTTATTTTGCATATTTCAAATAAATTAAAAATAGTTGTCACATTTATTGCCACGAGCTAAAGCACGTGGCAACTGATAAAAATGTAAACCATAAATGAAAAATGTTATTTTATCGCAATATTTAACTGTAAACCGTAAACTTATCTATGCAACTCAGAAACTTATTATTCAACAATCTCTAACTCTTTTTGAAAAATCAACAAAAAATATTTTCTTAGAAACAAAATTAAAACAAAATCTTCAAGCTTCCGATTTCCTTTTGAAATATGAAGCCTCATTTAAATCTTAAAAAAATGAAACTAAAATATTTATTTCTATTTATCGCATTAAGTTTTTTCACATTTTTTATAATTAAGTCATTAACTCCCAACGAAGTCATAGCACGTCCTGGAGGTGGACATTCATATTCTAAAAGCTCAAGTTCAAGTTCATCAAGTTCAAGCTCAAGTTCGTCGAGTTCAAGTTCCTCAAGTTCAGGTTCTAATTCCAGTGGAAGTAGTTCTTATTCTGGTGATGGGGATTTTTCGTTGTTAGGAGTATTAATCATCATGGTGATTGTTGCTGTGGCACTTGGCATTAACAAATTGGTTGAAGATAGAAAAAAGAAAATGGAAATTGTTTCTACTCCTACTCGCAAAAATTTCCAAAAAAACACTAAAAAAGTAGAAAAAGGATTAGAAGAACTTTTAAAACAAGACCCAAATTTTTCTAAAACTTTGTTTCTATATTTTGCTTCATCAATTTTCACAAAATATTATGCTTGGCATGGAAAACCAGAGTTTGATAATCTAACACCATTTTTAAGTACTATTTTAACAGGAGAAGCAAAAACTAATTTTAGTGCTTATTTTTACAATATTGTTGTTGGAAGTATTAATATTTCAGAAGTCGGAATAAGCGAGCTATACCAAAAAATTGAAGTTACAATAGAAGCAAATTATTCTCTTAAACAAAAAAACAAAAGAACAAGATACATACTTACAGAGAAATGGTTATATTATAGAAATATTGGTATTTTATCTCATAAACCAGAAAAAATGCAAGAACTGTCCTGTCCAAAATGTGGTGCAAGTTCACATTTTACGGAAGCTGGAGTTTGTGATAGTTGTGGAACATTAATTAAAAATGGACAAATGCAATGGTATGCTTTCAGAAAAAGCACACCAAATATTGAACAATTTTCGACAAAAGGCATAGCTTTTTATGCTCCCGAAATTGGGACAGAATATGAAACATTGCAACAAAAGAATCTAAAATCTACTACTAACGATTTTGCTAAAAATAATAATGTTGAGAGGAGTCAATGGGAGGCAAATTTTAAGACAAAAGTAGTAAAAGAATATTTCCTAAAATTTTATGTTGCCTGGTCTGCCAAAAACCTTAACAATGTTAGAAATCTTTTATCCGACAGGCTTTATGAATCATGGATGTTTTGGCTTAAAAATTACAACCGTAAAGGTTTAACAAACAAATTAGATAACGTTTCTGTTGAAAAAATTATAATAGTTAAATTAGAAACTGATAAATTTTACGAAGCAATTACTGTCAGAATTTTTGCTTCCTGTTTTGATTATGTGATAGATAAACAAGGCAAAATACAGGGAGGTTCAAAAAATAAAACAAGAAAATTCTCTGAATATTGGGCATTTATCCGCCGAGCAGGTGTAGAAAAAGATGACTACGACTACAAAACATGCCCTAACTGCGGAGCAAAAGCAGATAAAATTGGACAAGCTGGAATTTGCGAATATTGCGACACTAAAATTTCAAACGGCGACTTTTCTTGGGTACTTTCTATGATTACACAAGATGAAGTTTACATGGGATAGTAAGTATAAAATAAAGAATGATACAATGGTTCAATGGTTCAATGATACAATTATGTAGGTATAAACCAATAGATTAAAGAAATACAAAAGAGTAAAAACTTTTGTATGGGTACTTAATATGCTATATACAAATCGGAAAGTTATTTTTAACAATCCAAAGACTTTAAACCAAACCAGTGCCTTGACAATGTTTTGCTTCGGGCTGTGAAAATATAAGGAATTAATATTATAAATTTGTGCATAAATAATTTAATAATTATGAGAACAAAAGAATTCGAAAAATTATACGAAAGTAATAATTCAACAATTTACAAAGGTAAATACGAAGATTACTCCCAAGATGTTATTATCAAAGTTTTAAATGCAGAACATCCTACCGAAGAGCAAATTACTCGTTTCTACAACGAATATGATTTTACTGAAAATTTAGATATTTCGGGTGTTCGAAAAGTTTTAAAAAAAGATGGAAAAGATGGAAAAAGTATTTTAATATTAGAATATTTTGAAGGTGAAAAAATATCTAAATATGTTTCAAAAAATAAAGTTACTATCGAAGAGCTTTTACAAATAGCAATAAATATAGCTCAAGCAATTGGAGAAATTCATCAACAAAATATTATACACAAAGATATTAATTCAAATAATATTTTGATTAACGAACAAAACGAAATTAATATTATTGATTTCGGACTTGCAGGACAGTACACCCTTAAAACTCAAAACATATCGAACCCGAAACACCTTGAAGGAACACTTGCGTATATATCGCCAGAACAAACAGGACGCATGAACAGAAGTGTTGATTATAGAGCAGATTTATATTCTTTGGGAGTTGTTTTGTACGAAATGTTTACTAAAAAACTGCCTTTTCGTGAAACCGATGACATGGAATTAGTCCATTCTCATATTGCAAAAATGCCTATTGAACCAAATAAAATTAACGATAAAGTTCCGAAAATTTTATCTAATATTATTTTAAAACTGCTTTCGAAAAATGCAGAAGACCGCTACCAATCAGCTTTTGGCTTACGTTTTGACCTTCAACTTTGCCAAAGTTTTGAACTTCGGCAAAGTTTTACGCTTGGTAAAAAAGATTTCTCGGGCAAACTGTCTATTCATGAAAAACTGTATGGTCGTAAAGCAGAAACAGATAAATTATATGAAATTTATGAAAAAGTAAACAGAGGAAATAGAGAATTATTATTAATTTCTGGTTATTCTGGTGTAGGAAAATCGGCACTTATTCACGAAGTTCACAAACCTTTAACCGAAAACAGAGCTTTTTATATTGAAGGTAAATTTGACCTATTTCAAAAAAACATTCCTTACCTTGCAGTTACACAGGCGTTTACCGATTTTGCAAATATTATATTAAAAGAAAACGATGAAGATTTAAAATATTGGAAAGATTTAATTCAAAAATCTGTCGGAAATGTTGGTGGAGTTTTAACAAATTTAATTCCTGAATTTGAATTAATTATTGGTAAACAAAAAGAACTTCCAAGATTGGAAGGAAAAGAAAGTCAAAATCGTTTTAATTATGTTTGGACAAGTTTTGTAAAAGCAATTTCAAAAGAAAATCACCCATTAATTTTTTTTATTGACGATTTACAATGGGCCGATAATGCTTCTGTTCAATTATTAAAATTGATTGTCAATGACAATGAAATAAGATATTTTTTTCCTATCATTGCATATCGTGATAATGAAATTGATGCTAATGATTTACAAGAATTTACAGATTTAGAAAATGTTAATATTTCTAGTATTAAATTGGGAAATTTAAAACAAGAAGATGTTAATAATCTTTTGAAAGATGCTTTATCAAATCCACAAAATTTTGAAAATCTTGCGAAATTAATTTACTCAAAAACACATGGAAACGCATTTTTTACGGTTCAATTTTTAACAAATCTTTATGAAGAAGCATTTTTAAACTTTGATTTTACAGAAAACATTTGGAATTGGAATTTTGAAGAGATTGAGAAACAAAATATTTCGAATAATGTGATAGAGCTGATGAAGAATAAAATTCATAAATTGCCAAAAAACACTCAGGATATTTTGAAAATTGCATCTTGCATAGGTAATCGTTTTGAGTTGAGAATTTTATCAATAATTTATAAAAAAGACGAAAAAACAGCAAAAAATATTTTAGAAAATGCCATTTTAGAAAACCTTATTTATCCTGTTGATAAAAGAAATTTTAAATTTGTTCACGATAAAATTCAACAAGCAGTTTATTCTACTATTCCTGAAAATGAAAAAAAATTATTCCATCTACAAACAGGAAAATTATTGTTAGGATTTCTTGACAAAAAAAGTTTGGAAAAACATATTTTTGATGTGATAAATCAAATAAATCACGGTATAAATTTAATTGAAAATAAAACTGAAAGAAAACAATTTGCAGAATTAAATTTACAAGCGGGATTAAAAGCAAAATTTTCATCTGCATATTTTACTGCTTATAATTATTTGAAAATTTCAAAGAATTTATTAGAAAAAAATTCTTGGGAAACAGATTATCAATTTACTTTGAAAGTTTATGATGAACTAACTGAAATTTCTTATTTAATTGGCAATTATGAAAAAACAGTATTTTTTGTAAATAAAATCATTGAAAATGGTAGTGATATTTTAGATGAAATAAATGCTTATTATTTTTTAATAAATACTCATAGAGCAAAAATAGATTTTAAAAAAGCTATAAAAATTGGGCTTGAAATTTTAGGTAAATTGGGCATAAATTTAATAGAAAATCCAACACAAGAACAAATAAGAAATAGTTTTATTGAAACTCAAATTAATTTATCTAAAATAGAAAAAGATATTTTTTATGATTTAGATTTGATGATTGATAAAAATATGCTTGGAGCATCAAAAATTTTAAATGCTCTTGGTACTGTTTGTTATATTTCTAATCCTGCTTTA
>JAOZTW010000971.1 GCA_029938985.1 Bacteroidales bacterium
TTTGTAAATGAGCATTTTAATATTTCAAAAGTAACGAAGAAATTGATACTCGTGAAAAACGCCAGTTATTTAATTGCCATTTACGGCATAATGATAATCATTTTAAAAATATCTTGGCATACCTTGTTTTTTGGTATAAATATTTCCTCCAAGCATTATTTCATGTGATGCAGCGTTATACGACTGAAAACTACTTAATTCAATATCGTAACTGTATCCTAAATAAACCATATCAAACAAACGTAAACCTATTAATCCTGCTACAGATTGATTTTTATAAACTCCCGTTTCTAAGGCATCTCGGTATGAAACTCCCAGCCATAAAAAATTTCTAAAATACACTTTGGTATTTACATTAACTTCTCTTCTTGTGTTTTCATTTACTTTCAACAAAATTGAAGGAATTACGGCAAAAGTATTTATTTCATTAGAGTAAGTATAATCGGTATATAAAAAATATGTTCTAATTTTTGCTGGCTCCGATTCGCTATAAATTGGTGCTTGCGATGGGATTAAATTTGCGATAGAAAAACCTGCTGATAAAAATTTATTATAATAAAATGCTCCTAAACCCGCATTAGGATAAAATGCTGATTCTCTCGTGTTTGTAATAATATTATCAGGCTCCAATGTTTCCAAATCTGTTTCGTCCAAAACTTTTTGAAAGCCTGCAACGCAAACACCCAACGACAACTTTGAACCAACACGGTCGGCTCCCAATTTTATATCGTAAAAATAGGATAATTGTAAGCCTGAATTTCTAATTGGTCCATAAATTTCGTTGTAGAAATTTACTCCTCCACCCATTTTACCTGTAAATTTATTATTAACACTAATAGATTGTTGAGTTGGTGCATCAGTTATGCCAAGCCATTGATGTCGGTCGGTAAATCTGATTGCCAAGTAATTATCTCTACTTGCAATAGATGGATTTATAAGAGATAAATTAAACAAGTATTGTTGACTAAATGGTAGTTCTTGTGCAAAAATACTTCCGCTTATTAAAATAAAAAGGGATATAAAGAATGTTTTTTTCATGTTAGTTATTTTTTAAATTATTATTTAAAGTTATAAGTAGTTAATCATATATAAACGTCACTTTTTAGGGGCGATTTTAGTATTAGGCATATTAGCTGAAAAGTCAGGAAAACTTTTTACCAGAACATTAAAGCATTGATTAATTGCTTTTTAATAAAATCCAAGTAATGTATTAAGACTTAATTATCTAAAGTATTATTATACGAAAAGACTTTCCAACGTCCCTTATTTTTTGCCGTAAGGCAAAAAATAGGGGACTTGGAAACGTCTAAATAGCATGACAAGTGCAAATTTGAAGATTTTTATAACAAAAAAGGTTATTATACACAAAAAACATTACTCTATGTACTTAAGTCTTAATATAGTAAATTGGG
>JAOZTW010000437.1 GCA_029938985.1 Bacteroidales bacterium
ACTTTAATTCTAATATTTCAAAAAAGCCTTGAGCTTGACACTCGTGAAAAACGCCGTTGTTGCTACCAAACCACCCTTGCTCCTGACAATTTTGCCAATTCTACTTTTATCTGTGTTAAGATTTTATTTTGTTTCATAATATTTTCAATTGCCTCAAAATCTTCTACTTGTAAAGACATTGATTTCATTCTATTATTATTGTTAGCTATTGCAATAATAATAATTTTGAATTTAAAAGTAACCATAACTTTAGGAATATCATCTTTGAAAGTCATTTCTGGCATTTTGATTTTGCTACCACTACGCCCCCATATTTTACTTGGTACATGACTGATACCTAACAGTTCTGCCGAAATTTCACTAATTTCTGGGTCTGGGTGATTAATAAAGTTTACAATATCAATTTCGGGAGATTCTAAAATAGAATCTTTATATAATTTAAACAGTTGTTCGTAAATCAAATTTTGAAATTCCAAATCATCATTTTGAATTTCTGTAATAATGTAATCTGCAACAGTTTGTTTAACAAAGCTTCCATCTTCTTGTTCTAATTCTTCCAAAATTTCGCTTCCAAAATTTAGTAAGTAATAAATTATTGATTTCTCTTCGGGTTTTGATGTAATCTTATCAACAAAAGCAGGAATTTTTGGTGTTTTAGTTTTTCCCTCATTAAAACTTTTTTTCTTATACTCAAATTTTGTACTTTTCTTTTGAAGAATATTATTTATTTGTTCATAAATACTTTCCTCTTCTATTTCCAAAATTTTACTCGTTTCTCTAATAAATACCGAACGTTTTATTGCACTCGGAATAATTGCAATTGAGTTAACAATATCTGTTATAACTCTTGCTCTATTTATAGGGTCGTTTTCTGTTTCTTTAAGTAGTAATTTTGATTTAAAAGAAATAAAATCAACTTCGTTTTCTGCAATATAATTTTCTAAATCAGTTTTACTAAGTTTTTTAGAAAACGAATCTGGGTCTTCGTCTTCTGGTAGAGGCACAACTCTAACATTCATATCTTGTTTCAGCACCAAGTCAATACCTCTAAGTGCCGCTTTTATTCCTGCCTTATCGCCATCAAAAATAAAAGTGAGGTTTGGAGTAAATCTCCTGATTAATGAAATCTGGGCTTCAGTAAGTGATGTTCCCGAAGATGCAACAACGTTTTCTACTCCAGCTGCCGACATTGATATTACATCAGTATAACCCTCAACAAGGTAACATTTATCTTTCTTTACAATATCACTTTTTGCATAATAAATTCCATAAAGGATTTTACTTTTATGATAAATTTCAGACTCAGGAGAGTTTAGGTATTTTGCAGTTTTTTTATCAGCTTTTAACGTTCGTCCACCAAAACCAATAGTTTTGCCAAGCAAACTATGAATAGGAAACATTACTCTTCCGTTGAAACGGTCAAATTTTCGGTCATTACTAACAATTGTAAGTCCTGTTTTTTCCAAAAATTCAAGTTTGTATCCTTTTTTTAAAGCAGAATTAGTAAACGAAGCGTATTTTTCGGGACAATATCCAAGTTGAAATTTTGAAATTATTTCGTCGGAATAACCTCTTTCTATAAAATAAGCTCTACCAATGGCACGTCCTTTTGGGTCGTTTTGGAGAGTTTCGCTAAAATATTTTTGAGCATAATTTGATACAATAATCAAACTATCACGTTCTTTGCGTTGTTCTTTTTGTTCATTACTTTCTTCTTTTTCTTCAACTGTTATATTATATTTTTGTCCAAGATATTTAATTGTATCAACAAAAGAAAACTGTTCATGCTTCATTATAAAGCTTATAGCAGTACCCGATTCTCCACAACCAAAGCATTTAAAAATGCCTTTTGCTGGTGAAACTACAAAAGAAGGAGTTTTTTCGTTGTGAAACGGACAATTACCTTTGTAATTACTACCCGCACGTTTGAGCGGTACTATGTCTTGAACAACTTCAACTATATTAGCCGTATCAATAATTTTTTGAACTACTAATTGATCTATCATTTATTGAAAATTTTAATTGGTTGGCAAGTTTATCTGATTTCTCAATTCTTCAACAGTGGCTTCTGTGAAATTAAGAGTAGTGTTAGTTAAGTTTATTGCATAATCTCGTTGTAAACAAAATATAATTTTGTAACAGTATAATTCATGAATAAATCGGGTTAAGTAAAAGTGCCTCTCTAAGTTCCGTAAATTTAAAGATTCTTTTTTACTTTCTAATCAACATAATTTATAAATGATAAAATTCCTACAGCACATGTTTTTTTGATATTACTATCTTCATCTAATTTTATAGAAATATAATACATTCCCGTTTTTTCACAAACAAATTCAAAACTTTCACCGTTTTCACTAATACCACAGGGTGTTTCTTGACTATCGTGTAGGGTGAACACTATGTCGTTTTTTGCGTTTTCGGGTGTACATATACGAAATTCGTATTTTGAATTTTTATCCAAAACAATTGTCCATTTTGTTTCTTTTTGGTCGCTTCTAATTTTAGCATTAAAATCTTTTAAATACACTCCGTTACTTGTTGTGGTACAATTATATACAAACTGTTGTTTGCATTGAGCGTTTGCAATATCGCATATAAATGTTGAAATTGCAAAAGCAAGAATAAATGATATGATAAATTTTTTCATAAATAATGGATTTAAGTAATTGAATATTTTATATTAACAATATTCAATGTATTATTTAACTTATATATATGTATTTGCAATTTGTTTTTAACACAAAAATATTATAAATATAATTAGTTTGTTTGTTAAGTTTAATTGTATAAAAAAAACATGTTTTCATGTTTTCTGTAAAGATAAAAAACTACTTTTGATTATTCTTTAAAACCCAAAACTCGGTGTTATATAAATCATAAAATACTCATTTATTAGGAATAAATTTAAACTTTAATAATATTTATGTCTTTGATTTTTGATTTTCTATGAGTGCCATTTATGATTAGTGAAAATAAAATATTAAGAGTTTTTCTTTTGTATTTTAAATTAAAAACATTTAAGAAAAAGAAGTATTGCAAACTTTACATGCAATGTTTATATTATCAGCGTATTTGTTAGCAATTTTATTGTATAAAATAATACAAGTTATTAATTTTTTAGAAAAATATTAAATTCAAATGAAATCCATCACAACTTTGTATAGTTATAGTGTTGTAAGGCATATTAAAATAAATAATTAATTATTCGTTTTAATATACCTAAAACTTATCAATAATAAGTTAAATTGCGGTTTACAGTCAAATATTGTGATAAAATTACATTATAGAATAAAAAAATGCCAATATTTACATAGTTTACAAACCTTATTACCTTATTTTATTTGCTGATAATAAGGTAATAAGGTTTAATAATCGTTGTGGTATTCATTTTTTTACTAAGGTTTTAAATAAAAAATAAGGTTTTAAAAGAACAAAAAAGTGCCAACTATTTTTTAGTATTTGTGAAAAAGCCCATTTTTTTTCTAAAAGGATTACAATTTTTTTACTCCATCACAATATTTAACTGTAACCCCTTAAATAGATAGCTATCAATGACCCTTTTAATGGTCTGTTTTTTAAATTCTATTTTGTTAAAAACATTTATATAAGAAACATTCAATAATTTCACACAATAGTATTTCTTTAATCTATTGGTTTGGAATCATATAATTGAACCATTGAACCATTGAACCATTGAACCATTGAACCATTGAACCATTACTTAGCTGAATATTTGACAAATTATTGTGTTAATTTAATTTTTATATTTTTCAATATAGATTCAAAAAGTACAATGCCATCTGTATTTCCAAGTTCGTCGTCTGAGGCTCTTTCTGGGTGTGGCATCATGCCGTACACATTTTTATTTTTATTGCAAATACCTGCAATATTTTCAACCGAACCATTTGGATTAAAATCTTGTGATAATTGTCCATATTCATCACAATATCTAAACAAAATTTGTTCGTTTTTTCTCATTTCTGTTATAGTTTTTCCATCTGCATAGTATCTACCTTCTCCATGAGCAATAGGTATTTGTAAAGCTTTACTGGTATTTATTTCCGAAGTTAAAGTTGTTTCGTGGTTGTCGGCTTTAATATACACATTTTTGCAAACAAATTTTTGATTATTGTTGGCAAGCAAAGCACCTGGTAATAAACCACTTTCGCAAAGTATCTGAAAGCCATTACACACTCCAAATACAAAACCTCCATTGTTTGCAAATTCAATAATACTTTCCATTATTGGGGAAAAGCGAGCAATTGCACCTGAACGAAGATAATCGCCATAAGAAAATCCTCCAGGAATAAATACTCCATCAACTCCTTGCAAATCGGATTCTTTATGCCATAATCTGACAACTTCTTGCTCCATAACCTCTTCTAAAACATATATCATATCCTCGTCGCAGTTAGAACCAGGAAAAATTACTACTCCAAATTTCATATTATTTTAAATAATTAATAGTTAATACTAAATAGTTAATTATTAGTGAATTATTAGTGAATTGCATAAATATAATTTCCAATACTTAAATTGTAAATAAAAATAAAATTACTGCCTTTTGTGCTGACATTAAGGTTGTAACAAAATATTATATATTTAAAACAGATTGTAAATTATAAAATTAATAATAAACAAAAGTAGTTAGAAAAATTAATTTTTCAAATTCTTTTTTAAATTCTTTGATTATTAATGAAAATTCTATTTTTGTTAAATACCAGTAAATTAAATAAATAGTGATTTTTGTGAAAAACAAAATATTTCATATTTGTTTATTATATTGTTCTATATCAACATATTATTGATATATATATATTCAATATTTTTTTCTAAAGAAATGTGTAATATGCCTAAAATGATTAGTGGTTTACAGATTAAATTTAAAATATTTTGTAAAAAAAATACATTTATTAAAAAAATAATGTACTTTTGTATAAAATACATAACTTTAAAAAAAATAAAACAATGTTAGCACCACTTGATAATGAAA
>JAOZTW010000031.1 GCA_029938985.1 Bacteroidales bacterium
TATTATATTTATTGAATTGGTAAAAATAAAAATAACATCGCTTAAATTGGTTAATAGTTTATTTTAATATGCCTTAAGTCTTTACACTGCTTGTTTATTTGTCCTTTTAACAAAACTAAAAATAGTATTGTTAAAAACAAAAAACCATTAGTAAATCAATTTCTAATTCTTAATTTCAAATTGGTGTTTTTCGTAAGCAAATTCAATAGTTGTTTTCAAATTATTTTTGTATATTGGTTTCACAAGGTATCCATACGTATTTTTTACTATTGCTCTTTTAATTGTATCCGTACTCAAATCGCTTGAAATAAATATTACAGGAATATTAAATTTTTCTCCAATAATTATTGAAGTTTCAATTCCATCCATTTCTCCGTTAATATGGACATCCATTAAAATCACATCTACTTTTTTTTGTTTACATATTTCTACGGCTAATTTACCGCTTTTTGCTATTCCTACTAACTCAAATCCTAAATCTGAAACAAACATTTCGAAAATTGTTGATAGCATTTTGTCGTCTTCAACGATTAGAATTTTTTTCATATTAAATTTTATTTTATTTTAACTAAACTGTTAAATTCTATTAAAAAAAAACAGATAAATTTTATTTTTGTTTGTATATATTGATATTTGACATTTTATTTAAGAATAATTTTCAAAAATGAATTTAATAATTGATCAAGGTAACACAGCAATCAAGTTTTTTTTATTTCGCAAAAATAATATAATTATTTCAAAAAAACACAAAATTGGCAAAAACTATAGTAATTTTGTTTTTTTTATTAAAAATATACCAAAAGAAGTAGAAACGAAAAATGCTATATATACATCTACAAGTAATTATGATACATCAATTATTAGTCATCTAACTTCTTCTTTTTCTAATTTTATTATTTTGGATAAAAACACCAAAATTCCTATTAAAAATCTATACAAAACACCTAACACACTTGGGTTCGACAGATTAGCAGGAATTGTGGGAGCAAATTCATTTTTTCCAAATCAAAATATTTTGTCTATTGACATAGGTACTGCAATTACCTACGACTTTATTAATGAAAACAACGAATATATTGGCGGTAATATTTCGCTAGGAATTGATTTAAGATATAAAGCTTTAAATTTATTTACAAAAAAATTACCACTTTTACAAAAAAATGGGATGAACAAAAGTATAGGTCAAAACACCACTGAGGCAATAATTCTTGGAGTTGAGAATGGAATTTTTTTTGAAATAAATGGCTATATAACTGATTTTAATGCTAATTACAAAAACATAAAAATAATTTTAACAGGAGGAGACTGTTTTTTCTTTGAAAATAAATTAAAAAATATCATCTTTGCAAACCCAAATTTAGTTCCAATAGGACTTAATAGAATATTAAACTATAATGTATAAAAAAACCAAAATTCTTTTAGTAATAATTTTTGTATTATCAACAAATTTTATCGTAGCACAAACTTTGACTAACTCACCATATTCTCGTTATGGAATTGGCGAATTACAGTTTCAAGGTTTCGGAAGTAGTAAATCAATGGGAAACACCGCCATTGGACGCAGGTCTTCATTCCATATAAATAAGGTAAACCCCGCTTCGTATAGTGCGTTTAAACCAAATGCCTTTATTATGGAAGTAGGTATTGATTACAAACTAACATATTTTGAGACAGCAACCGACAATCAAATTTCTCAATATACAAATATTAGTACACTTGCTGCGGGTTTTAGAATATACAAATGGTGGCATACCAGTTTTGGTTTGTTACCGCTTAGTGGTGTAGGTTACAATATATCTTCTAAAGATACTTTAAGTGTTGATGGCGAGTCAACTGTGTTTACAAATAATTATACAGGCAAAGGAGGATTAAATGAAATATACTTTGGAAATTCGTTTACTGTATTTAATAAATTTTCACTTGGAATTAACACATCTTATGTATTTGGTTCTATAGAAAAAAATACTGTTGCCTCAATAATCGAAATAAATTCTACGACCTCATCAGTGTTACCCAATTTTGCATCAAATGCCTATTATTACGACAGAACCACTATAAGAGGATTACAATATAAATTAGGTTTTCAATATACCGATTCAATAAAAAGTTCAAATGATAAATCAAAAAATAAACTTATTTTTACAATTGGAGCAACATTTGAAAACACAAGTAAATTGCAGGCATACAATACCTTATTATTGATACGACATACAAGTTCTCTTGTTAATCGCCAAGATACAATATCAAACAGCACACTAATTACTGATGGTAATGTATTACTTCCACGAAGTTTTGGTTTTGGAGCTTCGGTTAAAATTTACGATAAATTAACTGTTTCGGCAGATTACTATACACAAAATTGGCAAACAAATAGTTTTCTTAATAAGGAACAACCGTTAACAAGTAGTAGTTTTATGGGGTTTGGAATGGAGTATTGCAACAATTCGTTATCTACAATTTATAGAAAAACAATTCGTTATAGAACTGGAGGATACTATTCTAACTCCTATGTTAAATTAAACAACGCACAAATCAATGATTATGGTATTACTTTTGGGGTAGGATTTCCTTTAAAAACTACTTTAATGAACACCTCATTTCAACTGGGTACAAGAGGTTCAATTGACAATAATATGTTAAAAGAAAGTTATGTATTATTTAATTTAAACTTTAGCCTCTATGATACTTGGTTTGTGAAAAGAAAATTTTTCTAAAATTAAAATTCATTTTCACTTACAACTTTATATTTTATAGCATTATTCAACTAAATAATTTAACCTACAACCATCAATTTAAAAACCATTATGAAAAAGCACAAATCTTTATTAATTACACTAATTATTTCGTTATTATTTGTTTCAAACATTTTAGCACAAACAGTAAGTTCTACTTTTGAGATAAGCTTTCCCGAACTACATAACAAACTAAAAATTGACGATAATACCAAGTACGACAAAAATTTAAAAGAAGATTATAGAACAGCATTTTATAAACTTATTTCTGGAGCTGATGAAATTAGACAATTTGAAATAGGAGTTTTAATTGATGAAAACATGACTGTTTTTGAAGGCAAACAAATTAAAAAAATTGAAAGAGAAGGAAAATTAGATTCTCTAAAAAATTTTATAGAAGAACATAAAAACAAAATTACCAAACTAATGTGGGGTAAAGAACGTTTTGGAGCAGATAGTATTAGAGCAATAGAAAAATATATACCATTTAAAGATGCTTTTAAAGCCAAAAACTACGATGAATCTTATGGATACTGGACTGTTATTTTTAAAGAATTTCCAACTTTACATTCGTCGGTATATTCAGCAGGTATGAAAATAGTAAAAATAAAATTAAAACAAGTAGAAGGCGACTCTATTGCAACAAGCCTTTGGCGAGATACATTGATGCAAGTTTATGATCAAGCAATATTATTTTATCCAAAATATAAAGGATATTATCTTGGACAAAAAGCAACAGATTATTACGCTTTCAATATTGAAGGAACTGAATTAAATTATGATACTTCAAAAACGTATATGCAAGATAACTATGCAATGTTTATGGAAGCAATTGAAATTAGTGGTGACAAAACGAGTCCAAGAACTTTTTATTATGCTATGATGTTAACAGCTTATCAATTTCAATTACACATGATTAAAGATACTACTGTTGTTATTGATAATTACATGAATTTTTCGTCAACACTTGATATTATTAAATCTAATCAAGAAACGCCAGAAAGAATAGCTAATGTACAAAAAATTGCAGGTATTGTTGATAAAATTTTCTTTTCTTTGGAAGGGGTTGCTACTTGTGAAGTTATGATTGGAGCATTTCAACCACAGTTTGATGCAACACCCGAAGATACCGACTTGTTGAAAAAAATACTCGTTGTGCTTGCCAAAAAAGATTGTACAGATTCTGAATTATTTATAAATGCAGCTGTAAATCTCGACTCCCTCGAACCATCAGCAAGTTCAGCTGCGAGAATTGCAATGCTTTACATTATTAAAAGTAAATACGAAGGAGCTTTATCTTACTATGAAAAAGCAATAGAACAAGAGACTGTTGACACTGTTAAAGCACAATATTATTTTGAGGCAGCAAAAGTTGCAAAGGAGCTAAAGAAATGGTCGCTATCTCGTGAGTATTGTGAAGAAGCTATAAAACTAAAACCAAATTTTGGTAAACCACACCTACTTATTTCTTCACTATACGCATCTACTGCTGGTAGTTGTGGTAGCGATGCTGTTGAAATTGCATTAGTGTATTGCCTTGCTGTGGATAAATGTATTAAAGCAAAAACAGTTGATCCAAGTATAACAAAAGAAGCCAATAGTTTAATTGGAACTTATTCTTCTAGATATCCTAATTTTGCCGACGCATTTCAGCACAATCCACCAATAAATGAAGGACAGTCTTTTACCGTTGGAGGTTGGATTGGACGAACAACAACAGTTAGGTTGAAAAAATAAGAATTAGGAATTTTGTAAAAAAAACAAAGTTTTACAACATAATAGTAAATAAAAAGTTTTATGAAAATAATATTTTAAGGTGTAAACCAATTCTTAATTCCTAATTTTTAATTAATTAAATATTGACTATGAAATATTTAAAATATATTTATATTTTTACAACACTAATATTGTTTGCTTGTAGCAATAAATTAGAAGAGATAAAACCGTTTCAAGTTAATGATAATATGCCAGATGTTTCAATTCGAAATTTGAATACATTTTATAATTCAAGTAGTCGTTTACAGTCAGAAATTACCGCACCACTCCTTAATCAATATGAAACTGAAAATCCTTATTTAGAATTTCCGGAAGGAATTAAAATATTATTCTATACCGAAAAATTTGAAGTTGCTACAAGTCTAATTGCTGATTATGCTATATATTATAAAAAACAAAAACTATGGAAAGCAACGGGTAATGTAGTTGTTGTAGGTCAAAATGAAACTACAATGAAAACAGAAGAAATATATGGTAACGAAAAGGCAGAGAAGATTTATTCAATTAAATTTGTTGAAGTAGCCGATAAAGAAGGTTCAGTAATTAGAGGAAAAGGAGGATTTGAATCTAATTTTGGTTTTACCGAATATAAATTTAAAAATGTTGACGGTATTATATCGGGACTTAATTCTAAATTAGAAAAAGAAAAGTAAGAAATTGTTCACAAGTGTCAAAAGAACACTCCTAAAAAACTTAATTTTCTTTGTTATTCTTTATTTTTAAATAATTCGTTTAGTGAAAAATAACTAAACCCAATCTAAGGAATGATACAATTATTCAATTATTCAATGGTTCAATGATACAATTATGTAATTATAAATCAATAGATTAAAGAAATACAAAAGTGTAAAAACTTTTGTATGGATACTTACTTGTTTATTTAGCCCTTTTAAAAATATCATTAAAATAGCTCGCTATTTGCCGATATGTTAAAATAATAGAAGAACAAAAAATGGCGTATTCTGGAGTTACTTATTATTTCATTTTCACTAACAGAAGCAAACATAGACTGTGAAAATTTATAGAACATTAATTATTGAGTATCTTTTAACACCCAAAAGTAGTAAAAATCAAAAATTTATTTAAAATGAAATATTTTTTTTCAATAATCTTAATCTTATTATTATCAATAAATATTTTTGCTCAAGAAGAAGCAACAGAGACAATAATTGAAGTAACAGGGACAATTATTGATGCTTCAACAAAAGAACCTATCCAACACGTTCATTTAATTAATTCGCAAAAATTTTATGCAACAGTAAGTGACACATCTGGATATTTTCGAATATTAATGACTGCCACTAATTCTATCAGAATATCATGTATTGGCTATGAAGTAAAGTACTGGGAATTTGATGATCAGACATTTACGGATTCAACTTATAATACAGATATTTACTTGGAACCAAAAATATATGAATTGTCTAATGTTGATATTTACAATATGAGATGGAAAAGTTTTACCTATGAAATATCGCATACAAAAGTAGATAGAGATGAAAAACAGGAACAACTTCAAATTTGGTTCGATAATATGGTTTCTGAGAATGACTTAAAAGGGGTGTACATTGCTTCTCGAGGTGTTGGTTTTGTTATACCTTTTAAAACCAAGCAAGAAAAACAACTTTTAAAGCTTCGTAAATTAAAAAAACAGACCGAATTAAATGAAAAAGCTTATCAAAAATATAATAAAGAATTTGTACATTCTATTACAAAATTAGAAGGGCAAGAACTTGATGATTTTATGACATTTTGTCGTTTTGAAAGAAGTTTTATTCTGAAAACAAGTGAATATAATTTAATAATTATTATTTCAGAAATTTTTGATATATATAAAGAAGAAAAAATGTAATTAGGCATATTAAAATAAATAGTTGACAATTTTAAATGAACATATTTTTGTTTTTAACAATTCAATAAATATAATAATATCAGGATATTTGCATATTTTTTTGGAGAAGTAAAAAGTAAAAAAGAACAAGTTTAAATCGTCAATTATTTGTTTTAATATGCCTTAGTGGAAAAGAAAAAATAACTAAGTAAGAAATAATACAATTATTTAGTGGTACAATGATACAATTATGCGATTAAAGACCAATAGATTAAAGAAATACAAATGTGTAATAACTTTTGTGTGGCTACTTAGGTAATCATATATAGAAACTGAAAAGTCAGGAAAACTTTTATATTCTTATGTGTTAATATGTAGGTATTGAGGCATTTAACACAAATGAGAGTCTTTTATTAAGTTCTTGATTATTCATCAGTTATAAAAACGGCACGAAATATTGCTTGTAATAATTAACTATAATTATTTTCAAAATAAGAGAAAAATTTATTTTGCTTTCATTAAAGTCTTGTTAATCTGCGTTTTAATATTGTAATAAGAAGTCTTCCCGACTTTTAAAATAGAAAAATTATTAAAAAATATCAATTTATTGGTAACTTTTTAAAAATATCCATTATTTTTTAACATTCTTTAATACAAAAAATATTTTTAATTTCACTAATTAACTGTAAAAAAACAACTTTCCTATTATTTAGTTAAATTTTTATGCTTTTTTTCTTTACATTGTTGTTTTTTTCAAAAAAAAGATATACATTTGTTAAAAATTTGCTGTTATATTTTTCACCCAAAGAAGTATAAGTTGCAAAAATATTAAAACCACTAAAATCAAATAATTTAACTTTAAACAACCGACAATATGAAATTAAACAGTTTTACATTAGTTGCTATATTACTTTTTTTTGTAACAGCAAATGTATTTTCACAAGAAAGTCCCAAAATTAAAAAAGAAGAATTCAATGTTTCGGATATGGGATTTAAAGAAGCATGGAAAGGAGTAAAAAAAGGAAATAAATTTTATAAAATAAAGCAGAAAGGAGCATATCAAGTAGCAATAGAACACTACCTTGTTGCATACGAATACAACCCAGATTGTTCTGAACTAAATTATAGATTAGGAATTTGTTATTTAATGATTTATGATGAAGATAAAGCTAAAGAACTAATAGTGGAAGCTTATGAATACAACAGTTTTGTAGCCAAAGATATTCATTATTGGCTTGGTAGAGTTTATCACTTGAACAACGAATTTGATAAAGCAATTGAAGAATATAAAACTTATAGAGACAATCTTACTGAAAAAGAAGTAAAGAAAGACCCTCATAATGTAAATAAATGTATAGAAGAATGTAAAATAGGTATTAAATATGTTGAAAATCCTAAAAATGTACTTATAGATAATCTTGGCGAAGGAGTAAATTCAGAATATCCAGATTATGCACCTGTTTGGGCTCCTTATGATTCTGTAATATTTTTCACATCCCGACGTAGTACAAACGCTAAAGGAAAAAAAGCAAAACGTAATAAAAAAGTTTCTTACGAATTTTATGAAGATATATTTTTTACAAGTTATAAAAATGGTGTGTGGAAAGATGCAGGTCAATTTGGAAAACCAATTAATACAAAAGGTAATGACGCAAGTGTTGCCGTAAATCCAAACGGAAATTTATTGCTTGTATATAGAGGGAAAAAAAGAAATGGTGGGATTTATATTACTAATTATGATAGCAATAAAGAACGATGGACTAAACCAAAACAAGTAATTAGAAAGATAAATAAAAAAAATTATAAGGAATCAACTTTAACTTTTTCAAAAGACTCTACAACTGTATATTTTGTAAGTGATAGGAAAGGTGGAGTTGGCGGAAAAGATATTTGGTACTCAAAACGAAAAGGAAATTCTAACTCTGGTTGGTCTCGCCCAAAAAATATGGGTACTGATGTTAATTCAATATACAATGAAGAAGCTGTATTTTTGACAAAAAATGATAGCGTGCTATATTACAGCTCACAAGGGCATGGCACTATGGGGGGCTACGATGTATTTCGTTCTTATAGGCTTCCCGACGGAAGATGGTCTGAGCCAGAGAACTTAGGATATCCACTAAATACCGCTGGTGATGATTTGTTTTTTGTTACAAACAGAAGTATGCGATCAGGTTATTTTACTTCTAATGGACAAGAAGATTGCTATGGAGATAACGATTTATACGAATTTTTCTTTTATGATAAAAAAGAGCCAGATGCAGACGAACCAGATGACGATGACCTTATAGCATATATAAAAAGACCTGTAAATGAATTGATAATGGAAGAACCTGTTCCAATTACTACGATGCAACTTACGGTATTAAAATTAACAGTTGTTGAATACGAATCGTTAATTCCACTTGCAGCAACCATAGAAATAATTGACAATGAAACACAGGAACTAATTCAAACTATTCAAACTAATGTGAATACTGGGAAATGTACAGTAATGCTACCTTCTGGAAAAGACTATGGTATGACTGTTAATTCACCTGGTTATATGTTCCATTCCGACAATGTTATAGTGCCAGAAGCTACTGGCTACAACGAAGTTGAAAAAGAAGTTCAACTTTTACCTGTTAATCCTGGTGCCAAAATAGTATTAAGCAATGTGTTTTTTGATTCAGGTAAACACAAACTTAAAGAAGAGTCGTTTCCAGAATTAACGAAACTGGCACGAGTATTTTCATTATATCCAAAACTTGTAATTGAAATTTCGGGGCATACAGATAGTCAAGGTGCGGCAGGAGCAAATAAAGCACTTTCTGAACGTAGAGCTAAAGCCTGTGTAGATTATATGGTAAGTATTGGTGTTCAAGAAAATCAACTTACATCAGCTGGTTATGGAGAGGACGAACCAAGAGACACCAATAAAACTAAAGAAGGTAGAGCTAATAACCGTAGAGTAGAAGCCAAAATTATTAGTAACTAATTTATAATTTTATAATTGACAATGAAATAATTTGGCGTTTTTATTTTTTAAATACCTCAGTTTACTTATTGTAAATGAAGATTTTAAAATAATCAAAATAACGCAGTAATTTGCATTTATGAAAAATGCCAATAATTTTCATTGTCAATTATTTACTAAACACATTTAGATGAATAATAATAAGATAGCAAAATATTTGTTAGATATTAATGCTGTAAAACTTAGCCCGAAAGAACCTTTTACTTGGGCGAGTGGGATAAAATCACCTATTTATTGTGATAATCGTAAAACATTATCTTATCCTACGATAAGAAAATATATAACAAAGCAATTTACCAATTTAATAGAAAAAGAGTTTTCAGATGTAGAGTGTATTGCTGGAGTGGCTACTGGAGCAATAGCTTTGGGAGCTTTGGTTGCCGATGAATTAAACTTGCCTTTTATTTATGTAAGATCATCGTCAAAAGGTCATGGTTTACAAAATAAAATAGAAGGCGTTTTCAGTAAAAACCAAAAAATTGTTGTTATTGAAGATCTTATCTCTACAGGAGGAAGTAGTATTGAAGCCATTATGGCTCTTAAACAAGGAAATACAAATGTTTTGGGACTCTGTGCTATTTTTACTTATGGCTTCAAAACATCTGTTGATAATTTTCAGAAAGCAAATTGTAAGTATTACACATTATCAAACTACGAATTATTAATTCAAGAGGCTTTGGTGAGTAATTATATTAAAAACGAAGATTTAGAAATACTCCAGAATTGGAAATTAAATAAATAAGGAAATGCAAAAATATTTTGTACAAAATGCTACGATAATCAACCAAAATGAAGAATACATTGGAAGTATTTTGATTGAAAATGGGAAAATTCAAAAAATACTTAGAGGTGAAAATAGTGCCGTAAAATTTTCTGATTATGAGATTATTGATGCAGAAGATTTAATTTTATTTCCTGGCATTATCGATGTTCACACTCATTTTAGAGAGCCTGGTTTGACCGACAAAGCAGATATTTATACAGAATCAAAAGCGGCTATTGCAGGAGGCATTACTTCGTATTTTGAAATGCCCAATACTGTTCCTCAAACTACAACTATAGGACTTTTGGAACAAAAAAATAAGATTGCAAAAGAAAAATCACTTGCAAATTATTCTTTTTTTCTTGGAGCTACCAATGATAATTATGATGAAATTAAGAAATTAGATTCAATTAATAATTGTGGTTTAAAATTATTTTTGGGAGCATCAACTGGCGATATGCATGTTGATAATGAGGAGGCAATTGAAAATATTTTTAAAAATTGTAAATTTCCTATTGTAGTTCACTCTGAGGATTCAAATATTATTTCAAAAAATTTAGAAATATACAAAAAAGAATATGGAAATAAAATACCAATGCAATTTCATAACTCTATAAGAAGTACAGAGGCATGTTACAAAACGACAAACTATGCAGTTTCGTTGGCAAAAAAACACAATACAAAACTTCATATTGCACATATTACCACCGCAAAAGAATTAGAATTGCTTGATAATAAGACTTCTGTAAAACAAAAAAGAATTACAGCTGAAGTATGTCCACAGCATTTAATGTTTGATGAAAGCGATTATAAAATATACGGCACACAAATAAAATGCAACCCATCAATTAAAACTAAGGACGATAAAGAAAAACTTTTTGAAGCCCTTATTGACAATAATATAGATATAATTTCATCTGATCATGCCCCACATCTTTTAGAAGAGAAAAAAAAGCATTATACAAAAGCACCATCAGGAATACCTATAATTCAATTTTCATTAGTATCTATTTTAGAATCTTTTCATCAAAATAAAATAACTTTAAATAAAATTGTAGAAAAAATGTGCCACAATCCCGCAATTATTTTTAATATTGAAAAGCGTGGATTTATTCAAGAGGGATTTTGGGCAGATTTTGTACTGATAGATATTGACAGAAAATGGATTCCTCTAAAAAATGAAATCATATCAAAATGCAAATGGTCTCCTTTTACTAAAAATTATTTTAGATCAAAAGTTACTCACACATTTGTAAATGGAAATATGGTTTTTGAAAACGGAGAATTTAATGAAACAATAAAAGGACAAAAAATTAAATTTAAAAGGAACTAAAGACATAAACAGTAATTAGTGATTAAGAATTTGTTTACACGTATCAGAGTTCAATAATTTTATTTTTAATAGCAAACTTAACAAGTTCAACAATTGAATCTATTCTTAATTTAATCAAAATATTACTTTTATGTTTTTCAACCGTTCTTCTACTAATAAATAATTTTTCTGCTATTTCGGTGTTTGTTTTAGCATTAACAATTAATTTAAAAATTTCAATTTCTCTGTTTGTTAAAACATCTTCAATCTTTTTGATAGCTTCTTCTTTTTCTTTTTTGTTCTTAATATTATTTGTAAAAGTAGAATAAGGAATATATTTACTTATAAATTCTCCTTCATTATATACAGTGTTTATTGCCTGCATAAGTTCCTCTCTAATAGTGTTTTTGGGCAACACTCCTTTGGCGCCTGCCTTAATTGCTGCCACAACATTTTCGCCTTGTGAATGAGACGAAAAAATAATAATTTTTATTGTAGGATATTTTTCGGTTATTATTTTTGTAAGTTCAATTCCTGTAATCTTTGGCATAGAAATATCCAAAATAATTATATCTGGAATTATTGATTTTAGCATTTGTAATAATTCATCTCCATTTGAAGCCTCTCCAACTATTTCAATATCATTATTTTTCATTAAAAGTAATGAAATTCCATCTCGTACTATTTGATGATCATCTACAATTAAAATTTTCATTGATTTTAGTTTTAAAATAATTATTTTTTTATAGTTAGTTCAGTTTTGTAAAAGTATAATTCATGAATAAAGTGAGTTAAGAAATTTAAAAACATGCTATTTACTGTAGAAACGAGCTGTACAATTTACCGTAGAGACAAGGCATGCCTTGTCTTTACAACATATTCAGAAATATAAAATCAACATCTTTTAAAAATGAAGTTTATATATGGATTTCATTTTCACTAATCTATTTTTGGCGTTTTTCACAAGTATCAATTTCTTCGTTAATTTTGAAATATTAAAATGCTCATTTACAAAAGTAAACTTTAATTCTAATATTTCAAATAAGCCTTGAACTTGACACTCGTGAAAAACGCCCTATTTTTTAATTTTTTTTAACATCTTAAGAAACCCCACTTCTTTATCAGTTAAATTTCGCCAATAGCCTCTTTTCAGATTTTTTTTGGTTAAACTCGCAAAATAAGTTCTATCAAGGCGAATTACTTCGTAACCCATTTTTTCAAAAATTCTACGAATAATTCTATTTTTGCCAGAATGAATTTCAACACCTATTTCGGTTTTATTATCCAGATTACAATAATTAATTTTATCAACTTGAACAAAACCATCATCAAGTTCAATGCCTTCTCCAATTGTTATTAAATCATTCTTTGTTAGCGGTTTATCAATAGTAACATAATATACTTTTGGTATTTGGTTTCTCGGATGTGTTAATTTTGAAGTTAATTCGCCATCGTTGGTGAGTAAAATAACACCTGTTGTATTTCTATCCAAACGCCCAACTGGATAAACTCTTTCCGATACCTTGTTGTGTAATAAATCAATAATAGTACGCCTACCTTCTGGGTCGCTAACTGTTGTAACAGTGTTTCTTGGCTTGTTCATTATAATATACACATTTTTTTCTCCCTTCAACAGTCGTCCTTTGTATTTTATTTTATCTTTTAAAGATATTTTTGTACCAACTTCTTTCACTAATTTGTCATTTACTGTAATATACCCATTTTTTATATATTCATCAGCCTGACGACGTGAACACAAACCTGAGTTTGCTATAAATTTATTTATTCTCACAAGAGTTTCTTCTTGTATTTTCTTTTTTTCTTTTTTTGGCATTTTTATAATTTGTTTTGGCGTTTCTCACGAGTATCAATATCTTCATTACTTTTGAAATATTAAAATGTTCATTTACAAAGATAAACTTTAATTCTTATATTTTAAAAAAGCCTTGAGCTTGATACTCGTGAAAAACGCCTTTGTTTTTTTTTTGTTTTTACATAAAATTGTAAATCAAGTATATTGCATAAATTGGAATATTTATAAAGTCATTATTTTTTATAACGTTACGAGCTGAAGTTCTATTTTTTGGCATTTTTCATAAATGCCAAGTTTTTTTTGTCTAACTTTACGTGGGTAGCCAAAAAATGGATAAAATCTGTTTTAAGAAGGTGGCATGCAAAGTAAATAATAAAGAATTTATAATTGGTTTACACCTTAAAATTCAATTCCTTATTAAAACTTAGTTAAAAATAATAATAATATATTATTCAACAGTAACCGATTTTGCTAAATTCCTTGGTTGGTCAACATTACAATCTCTCATTACTGCAATATGATATGATAGCAGTTGAAGTGGAATTACGGTAAGTAGTGAAGCTACCCCTTCGTGAGATTTAGGGATTTCAAGAACATGGTCTGCCAAATTCTTAATCACAGTATCTCCCTCAGTTACAATAGCTATAACTATACCTTTTCTTGCTTTTATTTCTTGAATGTTACTTACAATTTTATCGTAAGAATTATCTTTAGTTGCAATAACAACTACTGGCATTTTTTCGTCAATAAGTGCAATTGGTCTATGTTTCATTTCTGCTGCAGGGTATCCTTCAGCGTGTATATACGAAATTTCTTTTAATTTCAAAGCACCTTCAAGAGCTACTGGAAATAAAAAACCTCGTCCGAGATATAAAAAGTTTGAAGCATCTTTATATAAATCGGCTATTTCCTTAAATTTGTAATCAAGAGTTAGAATTTGCTTTATTCTTTTGGGTGTTTGTGTAAGCTCTGCTATTAAACTTTGATATTTTTCTTGAGTTAAAACATTTCTTTTTTTACCAAGTAGTAGCGACACCATAGTAAGTACTGTAACCTGAGCTGTAAATGCTTTGGTAGAAGCCACGCCAATTTCAGGACTGGCATGAGTATATACACCAGCATCTGTTTCTCTTGGAATACTTGAACCTACAACATTACAAATACCTATAACAGTTGCACCTCTTTTTTTGGCAATATTTATAGCAGCAAGAGTATCAACTATTCCACACATGTTTTTTTCTGTTTTTGGTTTAAAAAACTAATTTCCAATTTTTTAATACTTAGAGTAAGTTACTACAAGTTTCATTCTATCGGTATGATTACCAGTAGTTATTACAGTATTATGAAAATTAAAAGTTGCTTCTTTATCTATTAAATAAAATTCAAAATCTTGCGACTCTTTATCAATAATTCCTTGAGCCATTCTTGTAGTATTAATTCTATATTCTCCTTTATTTTCCTCAAGGTAAGCTCCTAAATAAGTTCCAGTATTAGGGTCAAATAAATCGTCAAACAAAACTACATTCTCTTCTTCTGTATAACCAACTAATGTGAGTGAATTTGTTGCGGCTAAATCTGTTCTATTTTCGTCAGTTTTAATTATAAGTTCTGCTTTGTTTATTATAATATTTCCAGAATCTCCCAAGCTTTCTAAAGTAGGAAATCGAAGTCTTACTTTTGTTCCTCCCATTGCTTGTATATAAGCTAATTCATCTTCAATTGTAAATGGGTTTGTTATTTGGTCGTAAAATTCAGAGCTTGTATAGTCAAATTCAACCACATTAAATCTTGCACCATAAGGACTTAGTGGTAGTACATAAGGAATTATTTTACTACTATTATTTTCTGTGTAATTTAATTGCATTCTAATATCCGATGAAGTTAAATCAATTTTGTAAATAGCTGCATCTTGCATATTTTCATCTTCTATTGTTAAGTATATTCCTTGAAAAATTTCATGAAATTTTTCAAATGATTCGAAATAAGCTTCATCGTTTTCAAAAAGCTCTTGTCCAAATTCCGAAAATAGAGTTATTATCAAAGTATCTGTTGTTGAAGAAATTTCTTGTTGTCCTATCAATTCTCCTTCGTGAAATTCACTCATGTCTTCATCTGAATAATATATTGAATCCGAGTTTAAAAATTTAGACAATCTATATACTGATACTATTTGATTATCATTAAAATTACCATAAGCGTAAGCATCACTTACCAAAGAGTCTTGTTTCAATGGAAAATAAAGTTTTATTTCTTCAAATTGTGCCAAATCAGGAAATTCAGGATAAGTGGCTTGTAAAACTTGAGCAGCAAAACCTGCTTTTATAGTTCCAAAAACAGGGTCTATATACGACCCCAACAGTAAAGTGGAACTGGAACTTGATATTAAATGTTCTGATTTTGTGGTATGCACTTCAATAAAGAAAGTATCTGAAATAGTTGATTCGATTAAATCGTCTGATGGTAAAACATCAATTCCTAATTCTTGTTCTTTGTTGCAACCAATATATATAACAAAGAAAAACATTGATAATAGAATTATCAAAATATTATTTTTTTTCATGAAATTTTAATGTAAATTTATAACTTAGTAAAATTGAAAATGTAAAATAAATTTATTTATTTTTAATAATAAGTTAGTTATTTGTCAGACACCTATATAGGAGGCATCTGACCTATTAACCAACATATTCTAAATATTATTTTGGCATTAAAGTATCATAAAATTTAGCATAAGCATCTATGTATGTATCCATTGTTTGATAACCAAGATATGGTTTACCCGAATTTATTGCGTAGTCTTTAATTTCTTCATTAATAGACGAATTGCCTTGAATAATTGCATCACAATAGTCTATTGCAAATTTATTTAAGTTTAAATAATCAGCATTACCAGTAATTCTTGTAAGATCCTTATTTTTAACACCATCAATAACTAATTTTTTTGTAAATTCTGGATTTAAAGTACCTTCAAAACCATCATCATAAAGTGATAAAACAACTTTTGAATTACTAAAAATTGGATCTTCTTTGTACGATTTTTTAATATATAGTGGGACTAAAGAACTTAACCAGCCATGACAATGAATAATATCGGGCGACCATCTTAATTTTTTAACAGTTTCTAAAACTCCTCTGGAATAAAATATTGCTCTTTCATCATTATCATCAAAAAACTTTCCATCTTTGTCATGAAACTTGTGTTTTCTATAAAAATAATCCTCATTATCAATAAAGTAAATTTGCATTCTTGCCGTTTGGATTGATGCAACTTTTATTACAAGAGAGTGGTCGGTATCATTAAAAAGGATATTCATACCTGACAACCTAATTACTTCATGAAGTTGATGACGACGTTCTTTTATTAATCCATACCTTGGCATAAATGCTCTAATTTCTTTTCCTTTTTCTTGTATTCCTTGTGGTAAATAACGCCCTATAGTTGACATCTCCGTTTCTGGCATATAAGGTGTGATTTCTTGAGAAATGAATAAAATTTTCTTTTTTTCCATGTTATAGTTTTGTTTTTAAGATAAAATAAAATATTAGGAAATGATTGGCTGTTTTTTCAAATTGTCAATAATCAAATATTTTACTTACCTGTATGTTTATTAAAATAATTGTGCGAAGATATCAATTTTTTTTAAAAAATAGCAATTTTTGAAAATTTAGTTTTTTGCTAAATTATTAAAACATTCAATATCTGGGGTTTGTATTAATTATTTTATTAAAAATTTTATCATTTTAATTTTTTTTAAGATTTATTTGTTTTTTTCTAAAATAAATTTGTTTGGATAATAAAAAAAAATAAATTTGTAGAAAATAAATTTTTAATTGTTAATTCCTAACTAAAGTTTTTGCTTTCATTTTATATTGATTATCAATAATATATAAAATTAATTTTACTTATATACTATTAAAAAAGCATTATATAACACTTATAATAAGATAATTACAAATGTAATTACCAAAATAGTATAAAATT
>JAOZTW010000032.1 GCA_029938985.1 Bacteroidales bacterium
TAAATGAGCATTTTAATATTTCAAAAGTAACGAAGAAATTGATACTCGTGAAAATGCCAAAAATTAATATGAGATTTATATTATTAGCATTATCCAATTTAAAATTTAGAAAAAGCCAAAAATTTCTTAATATTATTCTTTATCTTTTACTTCTGTTTTTGTCTCAACTTCTTCTTTTATCTCATTTTTAACAGTATTATCAGTAACTTTTTTTGCACCAGATCTTCTTGTTCTTCGTTTTTTTGTTTTACTAACTTGTTTATCTACAGTATAAGTTTCATTAAAATCAACAAGTTCAATATAACACATTTCTGCATTATCTCCGAGTCTGCTTCCAATTTTTAATATTCTTGTATAGCCACCTTGTCTATTCTGTATTTTTTGTGCAACTTCTCTAAATAATTCACTAACTGCATCTTTATCTCGCAAACGACTAAATACTACACGTCTTGAATGTGTTGTATCTGTTTTTGATTTAGTTATAAGTGGTTCTATAAAAGGTCTCAATGCTTTAGCTTTTGCAACCGTTGTTTTAATTCGCTTGTACATAATAAGAGAGGTTGCCATATTAGCAAACATTGCTTTTCTATGTGCAGTTTTTCTGCCAAGGTGATTGAATTTTTTTCTGTGTCTCATCTGAGTTATTAAATTTTTATTTTGTTTTTATTTATTCATCATTAAGTTTGTATTTAGAAACATCCATTCCAAAATCTAAATCAATAGATTCTAACAACTCCTCTAATTCTGCAAGAGATTTCTTTCCAAAATTTCTAAACTTCAATAAGTCATCTTTATTGAAAGTTACCAGCTCTCCAAGTGTTGCCACATCTGCCGCTTTTAAACAATTCAAAGCTCTAACAGATAAGTCCATATCAACAAGTTTTTTCTTAAGTAACTGTCTCATGTGTAATACCTCTTCGTCAAATTCTTTGTTCTTGTTTTGCTCCTCTGTTTCCAAAGTAATTTTTTCATCTGAAAACAACATAAAGTGGTGTATCAAAATCTTAGCTGTTTCTTTAAGAGCATCTTTTGGGTTAATAGACCCATCAGTTTTTATTTCAATTATAAGCTTTTCGTAATCTGTTTTTTGTCCAACACGAAAATTTTCAGTATAGTACTTTACATTTTTTATTGGAGTATAAATAGAATCTACAGGAATTGTACCAAAGGGCATATCTTCTAAATGATTCTCTTCGGCAGGAATATATCCTCTTCCTTTTTCAATTGAAATTTCAATTTGCAACTTAACATTTTGTTCTAATTTGCAAATCACCAGCTCTTTATTCAGTACTTCAAAATTGCTCAGGAATTTATTGAAGTCTCCAGCTTTAAGTTCGTCTCTACCAGTTATAGTTATTATTGCATTTTCAAAATCTTCTTCTTCTAAAATTTGCTTAAAACGTACCTGCTTGAGATTTAATACTATTTCAGTGACATCTTCTACAACACCAGGTATTGTAGAAAACTCATGTTCCACTCCTTCAATTTTAATACGAGTTATAGCAAAACCTTCAAGAGAAGAAAGTAATATTCTTCTGATAGCATTTCCTACTGTGTGTCCGTATCCTGGTTCTAATGGACGAAACTCAAACTTACCGAAATAATTATCGGCTTGTATCATGTGTACCTGTTCAGGTTTTTGAAAATCTAAAATTGCCATATTTTGGTATTATAAAATTAATTTTGGCTTGTTTAATTTAAGCAAATTAGTAATTTAATTTGCTTTTTTATTCTATTATTTAGAGTATAGTTCAACAATAAGTTGTTCATTAATATTTTCTGGTATTTCACTTCGCTCAGGTGCATTTAGGAATTTTCCAGCCATCAAATCACCATCCCATTCCAACCATGACGATTTAGTGTATCTTGCTGTTGAAAGTGATTCTGCAATAACGACAAGTGATTTTGATTTTTCTCTTACAGAAACAATATCTCCCTTCATAACTGTACAAGATGCAATATTACATAATTTTCCATTTAAAAAAATATGTTTATGCGAAACCAACTGTCTTGCTCCTTGACGAGTAGGAGATAATCCTAATCTGAAAACTACGTTGTCTAATCTTGACTCTAACAATTGCAACAATACTTCACCTGTTACTCCTTTACTTCCAGAGGCTTTCTTAAACAAATTTCTAAATTGTTTTTCGAGTAATCCATAAGTATATTTTGCTTTTTGTTTCTCATTCAACTGAATCCCGTAAGTAGAAGGTTTTCTTCTTTTTTTATTTACTCCATGCTGTCCAGGAGGATAATTCTTTTTTTCGAATGCTTTGTCTGGTCCAAATATTGCCTCACCAAATTTTCTTGCTATTCTTGTTCTTGGTCCTCTATATCGTGCCATAATTATATGATATTTTTTTTATTAATAAATTAAACTCTTCTTCTTTTGGGAGGTCTGCAACCATTGTGAGGTATTGGTGTAACATCAACAATTTCAGAAACCTCAATTCCAACTGAATGCAATGCCCTTATTGCTGCTTCTCGTCCATTTCCTGGTCCTTTAACATAAACTTTTACTTTTCGTAAACCGTAATTAAAAGCATCTTTTGCACAATCAGTTGCAGCTGTTTGGGCGGCATAAGGAGTGTTTTTTTTGGAACCTCTAAATCCCATTTTCCCAGCCGATGACCAGCTTATTGCTTGTCCTGTTCCGTTAGTTAAGGTAATAATTATATTATTAAACGATGAATGAATATGAGCCTCACCGACTGCCTCAACTTTGACTTTTTTCTTTTTTTTGGATATTTTTGATTTTTTTGCCATTATATATGCAATATTTCTCTCGTTATAATTTTGTTTTAATTATTTAGTTGCTTTCTTTTTATTTGCAACTGTTCTTTTTTTACCTTTCTTAGTCCTTGCATTTGTACTTGTTCTTTGTCCTCTTGCTGGAAGTCCTAATCTGTGTCTTATTCCTCTGTAAGCACCTATATCAATGAGTCTTTTTATATTTAATTGAGTTTCTGATCGTAACTGACCTTCAACAATATAGTCATCATTAATAATTTTTCTTATTTGAGCTGCTTGAGCATCAGTCCAATCTTTGACTTTCATATCAAAGTTAACACTTGCTTTAGATAAAATCTCTTTGGCTGTGGATCTTCCAATTCCATATATATAGGTTAACCCTATCTCACTGCGTTTATTTTTAGGTAAATCAACCCCTACTATTCTTGCCATTTGTTTATTGTATTAAATTTAAGTTTGATTGTTTGGTTATATTTTTCCAAAAATCTTTTACTTATATTATGTTTTTAAAATCGGGTTGCAAAAGTAAAATTAATTATCTAATTTACAAAATAAAAATTTCACCCTTGTCTTTGTTTAAACTTAGGATTTTTTTTATTTATTACATATAATCTTCCTTTTCTCCTGACTATCTTGCAGTCAGCACTCCTTTTTTTTACAGATGCTCTTACTTTCATTTTTTTATTTTTTTTAATTATTTAATTTATTTGTATCTATACGTTATTCTTCCTTTAGAAAGATCGTAAGGAGACATTTCAATTTTCACTTTATCTCCTGCTAAAATTCTGATGTAGTTCATTCTCATTTTTCCAGAAATGTGAGCAATAATTTTGTGTCCGTTTTCTAACTCTACCTTAAATCTAGCATTAGAAAGTGCTTCAATTATTAATCCGTCTTTTTCTATTGAAAGTTGTTTAGCCATTTTCTTTATGTTTTTGTATTATTTCTTATTAATTAAAAATTTAAACTTCTAAGTTCTCAACTTTTGCTGTTTATATTGATAAAAATAACTCATGGACTACTTATATAATTATTTCTTTTTATAGCCTCTTCAATGAATTCAAAAGTGGATAAAATATCAGCTTTTCCATTTCTAATTGCAATAGAATGTTCATAATGTGCAGAAGGCTTACCATCTGCAGTTCTAACAGTCCAACCATCTTCCTCAATAAAAATATTTCTTTTACCCAAATTAATCATTGGTTCTATGGCAATTGTCAATCCATTTTGGATTTTTGGTCCCCTCCCCCTTTTTCCGTAATTCGGAACTGTTGGTGGTTCGTGTAAATTATCTCCTACTCCATGCCCTGTCATTTCTCTCACAACAGAATATCCCTTATTCTTAACATATTTCTCAATTACAAATCCTATATTTCCAATTCTATTCTTTATAGTTGCCTCGCCAATTGCTTTGAATAAAGAATCTTTTGTCGCTTTCATCAAATTCCAAACATCATTTTCTACTTTACCTACTGCATACGTATAAGCAGAATCTCCGTGATATCCATTCAAATACACTCCACAATCCACTGAAACAATATCTCCTTCTTTTATTTCATAGTTAGATGGAATTCCATGCACAACAACATCATTTACTGATATACAAAGAGTGTTTGGAAAACCTCTATAATTCAAAAAAGAAGGAATTGCTCCACTATCAAGAATATATTCTCTTGCTATTTTATCTAAATCAATTGTTTTTACGCCAGGAACTATAGCCAAAGCTATCTGTTCATGCGTTTTTCCAACCATTAAATTGCTTGCTCGAAGTGCCTCAATTTGAAACTCAGATTTCAATACTATCTTATTTTTCCTTTTTTTCATTACATTCCTGAAGCTACTCCAACTCGCCCTTTTAGTTTTCCAGATTTCATTAAACCGTCATAATGTCTCATCATAAGATGACTTTCAATTTGTTGTAAAGTATCTAAAACAACGCCGACCAAAATCAGTAGTGAAGTACCACCATAAAACTGTGCGAACTGACTATTTATACCAGCTATCATAGCAAATGCTGGTAGTATAGCAACTATTGCTAAAAAAATTGAACCTGGTAAAGTTATTTTTGACATAATTGCATCAAGATGTTCTACTGTTTTTTTACCTGGTTTTACACCTGGTATAAATCCACCATTCTTCTTCATATCTTCAGCCATTTGCGTTGGATTAATTGTAATAGCAGTATAGAAGTATGTGAAAATAATTATCAGTATTGCAAAGGTAAAGTTGTACCAAAATCCAGTATAATCAGAAAAGGCAGCACCAATTCCACTTAGGAATGGAGAATCTAATCTAACTAACATTAGTGGTAAAAACATTAAAGCTTGTGCAAAAATAATTGGCATTACACCTGCGGCATTTACTTTAAGAGGAATATATTGTCTAACACCTCCATATTGTTTATTTCCAACAATTCTTTTAGCATATTGAACTGGTATTCTTCGAACTCCTTGTACTAGCATAATTGAAGCAACAAATACTAAGAATAATACAATCATTTCTACTAAGAATAAAATTAAACCACCACCTTGTGCTTCTAATCTAGAGAAAAATTCAGCAAATAATGAAAATGGTAGTCTTGCAATAATTCCAATCATTATTAGTAATGATATTCCATTTCCAATTCCTTTATCTGTTATTTTTTCTCCAAGCCACATTACAAAAATTGTTCCAGCAGTTAGTGTAATAACAGAGGGTAATATAAATCCCCAAATGCCATAACCTGCTACAAATGCTTCTTGTGGTAATTGATATCTCAAGTTAGCAAGATAACTCGGAGCCTGAAATAATAATATAGCAACTGTTAGATATCTTGTGAGTTGAGTTATTCTTTTTCTTCCACTTTCACCTTCTTTTTGTAATTTTTGAAAATATGGAACAGCCATACCAAGCAGTTGTATTACAATTGAAGCAGATATGTATGGCATTATACCAAGTGCAAATACCGATGCGTTGGCAAATGCACCGCCTGAGAACATGTTTAAAATGCCCATCAAGCCACCGTCTGTTTGACTTTGAAGATTTGACAACTGAGTTGGGTCTATTCCAGGTAACACTACATGTGCTCCAAATCTGTAAACAAGTATAAATCCTAAGGTTACAAGTATTTTTGTTCTTAGGTCTTCTATCTTGTAAATGTTTTTTATTGTTTCTATGAACCTTTTCATCAATTTAATTTATTAATTATTATGAAATATGAATTGGCTACAGCCTAAACTATTAAGCACTATACTATAGTAGTTGTTCCTTCAAGAGCTTCAATAGTAGCTTTAGCTGATTTTGAAAAGGCATTTGCTGCCACCTCTACTTTTTTAGAAAGTGTACCATCACCCAATACTTTTATTAAATCATTTTTTGAAGCTAAACCAGCATCAATTAACACTTGCTTATCAATCGCCAAAATATCTTTTTCTACTGCAAGTTTTTCAATATCATATAAGTTTACTGCTTTATATTCTACTCTGTTTCTATTGTTGAATCCAAATTTTGGTACACGTCTAATAAGTGGCATTTGACCCCCTTCGAAACCTATTTTTCGGCTATAACCAGAACGAGATTTCGCTCCTTTATGCCCCCTTGTAGAAGTACGTCCTTTTCCGCTACCTACACCTCTCCCAATTCGTTTTCTTGATTTTATTGAACCTTTTGCAGGTTTTAAATTACTTAAATCCATTTTATTTAAATTTTTTCTACTTCTATTAAATGTCTAACTTTATTTACCATTCCCAATATTTGAGGGGTAGCATTATGCTCAACTGATGCATTTATCTTTCTTAATCCTAATGCTTTTACAGTTTCTTTTTGTCTTTTAGAAGATCCAATTATACTTCTTTTTTGGGTTATTTTAATTTTTTCCATTTTTTGGGAATATTATTTATCCGTTAAAAACTCTTTGTACTGAAATTCCTCTTTGATCTGCAATTGTTTTAGGATCTCTAAGTTCGGTTAGTGCTTTAAAAGTAGCTTTTACCAAGTTATGAGAATTAGCAGAACCCTTTGATTTTGCAAGAACATCTTTAATCCCAACACTTTCTAAAACTGGTCGCATTGCTCCACCTGCCTTAACACCTGTTCCGTGTGAAGCAGGTTTAATGAACACTCTTGCTCCCCCATATTTAGCTAATTGTTCGTGAGGAATTGTTCCATTATGAATAGGTACTCTTACCAAATTTTTCTTCGCTTGGTCTAATCCTTTAGCTATTGCAGTAGTAACCTCGTTAGCTTTTCCTAAACCATATCCAACAATTCCATTCTCGTCTCCTACAACTACCATTGCAGAAAAACTGAACGTTCGTCCACCTTTAGTAACCTTTGTTACTCTATTGATAGCAACAAGTCTATCTTTCAAATCAAGGTCACCTATTTTTACTTTTTTATTATTGTTTGCCATATTTTGAATATACTAATAATTTATTAAAAAACGATACCCCCACCTCTTACCGCTTCAGCAAGAGCTTTTATTCTACCGTGATAAACATATCCGTTTCTATCAAAAACGGCAGTTTTAATGTTTGAATTTAACGCCTTCTCTGAAAGCAATTTACCAACAAGCTTAGCTTGTTCTCTTTTGGTTATACCTTTCTTATCTGCTATTTCTTTGCTTAGAGATGAAACTGCGATAAGTGTCTTTCCATCTAAATCATTTACCAATTGAGCGTAAATATGTTTATTGCTTCTGAAAACAGATAAACGAGGTACTTCAATGGTTCCAGAAATTTTTTTTCTTATACGATACTTAATAGTTCGCCTTCTTTTATTTTTATCAAAAGCCATTTTATTAATTTTTTTTGTATTAATTTTTGTAATCTGAATCTACTTTGTCTAAATTCACCTCTTATTTTACTTAGCAGCAGCCATCTTGCCTTGTTTCCTTCTAAGCTCTTCTCCAATAAATTTAATTCCTTTTCCCTTATAAGGTTCAGGCTTACGAAAAGAACGAATTTTTGCAACAACATGTCCCAACAATTGTTTATCAACTGATGATAATGTTAAAATTGGATTAGCTCTTTTTTTAGTTTCAGCTTCTACTTTTACCAGAGCAGGAATTTCCATTAATATATTGTGAGAAAAACCCAAAGACATATCCAAAAGTTGCCCATTAGCAGTAGCTTTATAACCTACTCCTACTAATTCCAACTGAGTTTTAAATCCTTTTGATACTCCCTCAACCATATTATTAATCAAAGCTCTTGATAAACCATGTAAAGCTTTGTGCTTTTTTTGATCTGATGGTCTTTGAAGAATTACATCTTTACCCTTAACCTCTACAGTTATGCTTGAATCTATTTTTTGTGTTAATTCGCCAAGTTTTCCTTTTACTTTAACGATATTCTTGTTCACATTAACTTGAACACCATCTGGAATTCTTATTGGTAGTTTTCCTATTCGTGACATTTATATAAATCTTTTCTGTTATTTTTATTTTAATATACATAACAAAGAACTTCGCCACCCACTTTGTTGGCACGAGCATCTTTGTCGCTCATTACACCCTTTGATGTAGAAATTATAGCTATTCCCAAACCATTTAATACTCTTGGTAGGTTTTTACTATCTGCATATTTTCTCAAACCGGGCTTACTAATTCTTTGAATTTTTTTTATTGCAGGAATTTTTGAAACTGGGTGATATTTAAGAGCAATTTTAATATTGCCTTGATATCCTTTATCTTCAAATTTATAACTAAGAATGTATCCTTTATCATACAATATTTTAGTCATTTCTTTTTTCAAATTTGATGCAGGAATTTCCACAACTTTATGATTAGCCATCATACCATTCCTAATTCTTGTCAAATAATCTGCTATTGGATCTGTAAACATTTTAAAGTTTATTAATTGTTAATTTTTTTGTTTCTACCAGCTTGCTTTCTTAATTCCTGGGATTAACCCATTTGAAGCCATTTCCCTGAAATTAATTCTACTTATTCCAAACTGTCTCATGTAAGCTCTTGGTCGTCCCGAAATTTTACATCTGTTTCTATATCTTACCGGAGAAGAGTTTTTTGGTAATAGTTGCAACAAATCTGCAGCTTCTTTATCGCCTTCCTTAACTCTTTTTTTAAGTTCAGCTCTTTTTTCTGCGTATTTTTCAATTAAATTTTTTCGCTTAACTTCGCGAGCTTTCATTGATTCTTTTGCCATAATTTTTGTTTTTTTTTTAAAAATTAATTCTTTTTAAAAGGGAAACCAAACTCTTTTAGAAGTGCAAAACCTTCTTCATCGGTTTGTGCCGATGTTACAAAAGTAATGTTAAGCCCATTTAATTTTTTTATTTTTTCATACTCAATTTCTGGGAAAATAATTTGCTCTTTAATTCCCAAAGTATAATTTCCTCTTCCGTCAAATTTTGTAGAAATTCCATTAAAGTCTTTCACACTCGGAAGTGAGGCAGAAATTAATCTTTCTAAAAATTCGTACATTGTATTTCTTCGCAACGTTACTTTAACGCCAATTTCTCTTCCTTTTCTTAATTTAAAGTTAGAAATGTCTTTTTTCGATACAGTAGTAACTGACTTCTGACCTGCAATAGCTGTCATTTCTGACTGTGCTGCATCAATGAGTTTCTTATCTGTTAAAGCATCTCCAACGCCTTGATTTAAAACAACTTTTTCTAATATAGGAACCTGCATATTTGAAGTATAATTAAACGTCTTCATCATTGCAGGAATTATCTCGTTATAAAATTTTGTTTTATAATTAGGAATGTATTTTTCCATTACTTAATCTCCTCTTTTTTCGTTGATTTTTTAGAAAATCTTACTAATTTTCCTTCTTTGTTTTTTTTTCGTCCTACTTTTGTAGGTTTACCTGTCTCTGGGCAAATAGGCTGCAAATTAGATAAATGTATAGGAGCCTCAACTTCAACAATATTACCTTCTGCACTTTCTGAAGTAGGTTTTTTATGTTTGTAAACCATATTAACCCCCTCAACAATAGCTTTATACTCATCAACAAGTACTTTTAGTACCCTGCCTTTTGACCCTTTGTCTTCGCCAGCGTTAACATAAACGTTATCGCCTTTTTTTATATGAAATTTTTTCATTATAATCAGAATATTAATTAATTATAAAACTTCTGGTGCAAGAGAAACAATTTTCATATAATTTTTTCGTAATTCTCTTGGTATAGGACCAAAAATACGAGTTCCTCTTATTTCTCCAGTTGTATTTAATAGTACCACAGCATTATCATCAAATCTTATGTAAGACCCATCTGCTCTACGTACCTCTTTTTTAGTTCTTACAACCACTGCCTTAGACACAGTACCTTTTTTTACTTCTCCAGCGGGAATAGCACTTTTAACAGTAACCACTATTTGATCTCCAACAGTGGCATATTTTTGTTGTGAACCGCCCAAAATATTTATACAAAGTACTTCTTTTGCACCTGTATTATCAGCGACTGCAAGTCTTGATTCTTTTTGTATCATAATTATTTTGCTCTTTCAATTATTTCCACTAACCTCCATTTTTTGTTTTTACTTAATGGTCGAGTTTCCATTATTTTAACTGTATCTCCAATATTGCAAGTATTTTCTGCATCATGTGCAAAAAATTTATTTTTTTTGCTAATGAATTTACCGTATTTTGGGTGTTTCATTTTTCGGGTAACTTCAACGGAAATTGTTTTTTCCATTTTGTCACTTACTACCACACCTATACGTACCTTTCTTAGATTTCGTTTATTTTCCATTATATTTATTAAATTCGTAGTAGTTTTTAGTAATCAATTACTTATTCGTTTCAATTTCTCTTCTTCTTTGCTCTGTTTTTAAACGTGCTATGTATCTCTTTGAATTTTTTAATTGAAGATGATTTTCTAAAGGTGAAACCGCATGATTTAATTTTAATGTTAATAAGCGTGCTTTTTCATCTTCAATACTTTCAATGATTTCATTTGTAGCAAGTTCTTTTATTTCAGAATATTTCATCAGTAATTATCTTTTAAGTTTCTGTGATTAATTTTTATTATCAGTTCTAATTTTTATTCAAAATCTCTTCTGACAATGAATTTTGTTTTAATAGGTAACTTTTGAGCAGCTAATCTAAGTGCCTCTTTTGCAACATCATAACTAACTCCTTCTGCCTCAAATATTATTCTACCTGGCGAGATTCTTGCTACGTAATGTTCAATATCTCCCTTTCCTTTCCCCATTCTAACCTCAGCAGGTTTCTTTGTAACAGGTTTATTAGGAAACACTCTAATCCATATCTGTCCTTGACGTTTCATGTGACGTGTTACAGCTTGACGTGCTGCTTCAAGTTGTCGTCCTGTCATCCAACAAGTTTCTAAGGCTTTTATTCCAAAAGTACCAAAGGCTAACTCACTCCCTCGTTGGGCGTTACCTTTCATTCGTCCCTTTTGTTGTTTCCTATATTTTGTTTTCTTTGGTTGTAACATTATTTTTGATAAAATTATTATATAAACTTCCGTCTTTTAGTATTTTGTATGTTTTCTTCGTTTTGCTTTTGATTTTTTTTGCTTGATTTTTTTATCTACATTTGGGGATAAATCTCTTTTACCAAAAACTTCACCTTTAAAAATCCAAACTTTTATACCTAACAAACCTACTTTAGTTAAAGCTTCAGAACATGCGTAATCAATATCTGCTCGAAGTGTATGTAATGGTGTTCTTCCCTCTTTATACATTTCATTTCGTGCCATCTCTGCACCATTTAATCTACCAGAAATAAGAATTTTTACTCCTTCAGCTCCCATTCTCATAGTTGCAGCAATTGACATTTTAATAGCTCTACGATATGCAATTTTTCCTTCAAGTTGTTTTGCAATTGAATTAGCTACTATTAGTGCATCCAACTCTGGACGTTTAACTTCAAAAATATTAACCTGAACTTCTTTACTTGTTATTTTTTTTAGTTCTTCTCTAAGTCTATCAACTTCTTTACCACCTTTACCAATGATAATTCCTGGTCTTGCAGTATTTATTGTTATTGTTATCAGTTTTAGAGTTCTTTCAATAATAATTCTTGAAATATTAGCTTTTGCTAATCTAACGTTTAGATATTTTCTAATTTTATCATCTTCGTAGAGATTGTCGGCATAATTATCACCTCCGAACCAGTTTGAGTCCCATCCTCTGATGTACCCAAGTCTATTACTTATTGGATTTACCTTTTGTCCCATTCTATATATTTGATTTTGTTTTTGTGTCTATAAATAAAGTTACATGATTAGATCTTTTTCTGATTCGATAAGCTCTACCTTGTGCTCTTGGTTGAATTCTTTTTAACATTCTTCCAGAATCTACATAGATTGTCTTTATAAATAAATCAGCTTCTTCAATTCTTACATCTTCATTTTTTTGCTCCCAATTAGCGATAGCAGATTTAAGTAATATTTTTAGTCTACCAGCAGCTTCTTTAGAAGAAAAAGTCAATATATCAAGTGCAGTGTTAATGTCTTTCCCTCTTATAATGTCAGCAACAAGCCTCATTTTTCTGGGAGATGTTGGGCAATTACGAAGAACAGCGTAATATTGACTTTTTCGTTGTTCTTTGAGTTTATCAGCTCTTATTTTTTTTCTTTTTCCCATCGTAAATTGAAATTAAAATAGTTGTTCAATTAAAAATTATTTTCTTTTTTTATTACCAGCATGACCTCTGAATGTTCGTGTTGGTGCAAATTCTCCGAGTTTATGACCAACCATATTTTCTGTTATGTAAACTGGTATAAACTTATTTCCGTTGTGAACTGCTAAAGTATAGCCAACAAAATCGGGAGAAATCATAGATCTTCTTGCCCATGTTTTAATAACTTTCTTTTTACCTGTAGCATTCATTTTCAAAACCTTACGCTCTAATTTCACGTCTATAAAAGGTCCTTTTTTTAGTGAGCGGCTCATATAGTAGTATTTTTTTAGTTAATTTAATTATTTTTTTCTTTTTGGTTTTCTACGTTCAACTATAAATTTATCAGATAGTTTTTTCTTATCTCTTGTTTTAAAACCTTTTGCTAATACTCCATTTCTTGAACGTGGGTGTCCTCCTGATGAACGTCCTTCACCACCTCCCATTGGGTGGTCAACAGGATTCATTACAACACCTCTTACTCTTGGTCGTCTACCTTTCCATCTTGTTCGTCCAGCTTTACCTGAACGTTCTAATTGGTGGTCTGAGTTAGAAACATATCCTATAGTTGCTTTACAAGTAATAAGGATGTTTCTAGTCTCTCCTGATGGTAATTTTAACAATGCATATTTTCCTTCTCTTGATACTAATTGTGCATAAGAACCTGCACTTCTTACCATTGCTGCTCCTTTTCCAGGATATAACTCTATATTATGAATTACTGTTCCTAAAGGTATTTCTGATAAAAATAGAGCATTTCCTATTTCTGGTGCTACTCCCTTTCCTGATACAATTTCTTGTCCTATTTCAATACCTCTTGGTGCGATAATATATCTTTTTTCTCCATCTTTGTAAACCACTAATGCTATGCGTGCACTTCTGTTTGGATCGTATTCGATAGATGCAATTTTTCCAGGTACTTCTTCTTTATCTCTTGCAAAATCTATTACTCTGTATCTTTTTTTATGTCCACCTCCAAGATATCTTGAAGTCATTCTTCCTTGACTATTCCTACCACCAGATTTGTGTATTCCTTTTGTCAATGATTTTTCTGGACGTGATTTTGTGATTTCAGAAAATGTAGCTGCTATTTTGCGTCTTTGTCCGGGTGTTGTTGGTTTTATTTTACGTAATGCCATTTTTGAAATTAGATTATTGGTATAATTGAATTTATTAATTAATAAAATTACACCTAAATATTACTATAAAAATCTATAATGTCTCCATCTACTAACGAAACAATAGCTTTTTTATATGAGTTCGTTTTACCTTTAACGATACCAGCTTTTGTATGTCTTTGTCTTCTTTTTCCGCCATAAATATTAGTGTTAACGGACTCTACTGTAACGCTATACAAATCTTCTATTGCTTTTTTAATTTGGATTTTATTTGCTCTTTTATCTACAATAAAACCATACTGATTTAGTTTTTCTTGTATATCGGTCATTTTTTCAGAGACAATTGGTTTTATTAAAATATCCATTTTTTTGTTATGAATTATTAGTTTGTTAATTATTTATCTAAAACACTATTTATCACTTCAATAGAGCTTTCAAAAAATACCAAATTCTTATATTTTAAAATATCGTAAGTATTTAATTCTTTGGCAGTTATTACTTTCGTGTCTTTTAGATTTCTGGACGACAAATATATATTATTATTTTCGTTATTTAAAATAATAAGTGATTTTTTATCATTTATTTTTAAATTATTTTTTAATTTAATAAATTCCTTAGTTTTTGCTTGCTCAAAAGTAAAGTCTTCCACTACCATTATCTCGTTACTTTTGGCTTTATAAGTTAAAGCAGATTTACGAGCAATTCTTTTTAGTTTTTTATTTAACTTGAAGCTATAATCTCGTGGTCTTGGACCAAAAGTTCTTCCTCCTCCTCTAAAAATTGGCGATTTTATACTTCCTGCTCTTGCAGTACCTGTTCCTTTTTGTTTCTTAATTTTTCTTGTACTACCTCTAATTTCACCTCTTTCTTTAGTTTTGTGCGTACCCTGTCTGCTACTAGCCAAATGCTGTTTGACATCAAGATAAATAGCATGGTCATTAGGTTCAACATTGAAAATAGAATCCTTCAATTCAATATTTTTACCTATTTCCTGCCCCTGTATATTAATTATTTTGATTTCCATTATTTTTCTATGATTAAATATGAACCCTTTGCTCCAGGTACTGCTCCCTTCAGTAACAATATGTTATGTTCAGATATTACTTTTACTACTTTCAGATTAAGTATTTTCACCTTTCTGTTTCCCATGTGTCCACCCATTCTCATTCCTTTAAAAACTCTTGAAGGATACGAAGATGCTCCAATAGAACCTGGTGCTCTGTTTCTGTCGTGTTGACCATGCGTTTGTCCTCCAACACCTCTAAAATTATATCTTTTTACAACACCTTGAAATCCTTTACCTTTTGAGTAACCTGTAACATCTAACCAACTTTCGTCTTTAAAGTAATCAACAGTTATTACATCTCCGAGTTTCCATTCTTTAACAGATCCTCTTATTTCAACTACCTTCTTTTTAGGTGTTGTACCTGCCTTTTTGAAGTGCCCTATTTCTGCTTTTGTTGCGTTTTTCTCTCTTTTGTCATTATAAGCTATTTGGACTGAATTATAGCCATCTGTTTCTTCTTTTTTAATCTGAGTAATAACGCACGGACCCACTTCTATTACAGTACATGGAATATTATTACCATCTTGGTCAAAGACTGAAGTCATTCCTACTTTTTTTCCTATTAGTCCTGGCATTTTTCTATATTTTTATTTGTAATTTTTTAATTAAATTAATGTCTTAAAGCTGTTTCAAAATCTATCACACCTTTATTTCTACATCTACACCACTTGGAAGTTCTAATTTCATTAGAGCATCAACTGTTTTTGGAGACGAATTATAAATGTCGATTAATCTCTTAAACGTAGATAATTGAAATTGTTCTCTTGCTTCTTTATTTACAAACGTTGCACGGTTTACGGTAAAAATTCTCTTGTGAGTTGGTAAAGGAATTGGTCCCTTTACAAATGCTTTTGTCTGTTTTACGGTTTTTACGATTTTATCAGCAGAACTATCTACTAAATTATGATCGTAAGATTTTAATTTTATTCTAATCTTTTGGCTCATAGAGTTTTAAAATTATAAGATTGTATTATTGAAAATATATTTTTCCTGTTATTGTATCAATTATTTTTTGTGATATTTCTGAAGGTACTTTATCAAACTTAAAAAATTCCAAAGAAGAAGTAGCTCTTCCAGACGAAAGTGTTCGCAAATCTGTTACATATCCAAATGTTTCTGATAGGGGAACCATTGCTGAAATAACTCTTAAATTTAATTTCATATCAGATTTTAAAATCTGTCCTCGTCTTTTTGTTATATCAGACATTATATCTCCCATATAACTGTCGGGAGTAAGAACCTCTAATTTCATTATTGGTTCCAAAAGAATTGGTTTTCCTTTTTTTGTTGCTTCTTTAAAAGCTATTTTAGCAACAGATTCAAACGCAATACTATCTGAATCAACATTATGAAATTCGCCATCTAAAAGTTCTACTTGTATTGAGTTCATTTTATAACCTGCAAGTGGTCCATTTGACATTGCTAATTTCAGTCCTTTTTCTACATCCGAAATATATTCCTTCGGTATAGCACCTTGTTTAATGCTATTCGTAAATTGTAATCCTATTTTATCTGTTTTAGCTGGAGATATCTTTATAGTTATTCCTGCAAATTTACCTCTTCCTCCTGTTTGTTTTTTAAATAATTCTTTGTGTTGAACAACCTCTGTTATAGCCTCTTTATAAGTCACTTGAGGTTTTCCTTGATTGCAAGCAACATTAAATTCCATTTTTAATCTGCTTACCAAAATATCCAAATGCAACTCGCCCATTCCACTCATAATAGTTTGTCCTGTCTCTTCGTTTTGAGATATTTGGAAAGTGGGGTCTTCCTCTTCTAATTTTCGTAAGGCATTTTGAAGTTTTTCTGTTTCTGCTTGTGTCTTTGCCTCAACAGCAACACCAATAACTGGTTCAGGAAATTCTATCTGACCGAGAACAATTGGATTGTTGGGTAACGATATTGTATCTCCTGTTTTGGCACTTTTAATTACCATAGCACCTATATCACCTGCAGAAATTGAATTTATCTTTTTTTGCTTGTTGGCGTGCATTCTATACAATCCAGAAACTCTTTCTTTTCTTTCTGTTCTTGAATTATATATTTGACTTCCATTTACAAGCTGTCCCGAGTAAACTCTAACATAAGCTAATCGTCCTACATATGGGTCAGTTGCTATTTTGAAAATAAAAGCAGTTAGGGGTTGGTTTTTATCAGTTTCTCTAATCTCTTCTTTATTAGTAAATGGATTTATTCCTTTTACTTTTTCTTTATCCAATGGGGTTGGAAGGTAGGCTGTTATTCCATCTAATAATGTTTGAACACCTTTGTTTTTTAAGGACGAACCACAAAAAACAGGAATATACTTTAAATCTAATGTCGTTTTTCTTATAATACATATCAGTTCCTCTTCTGTTATTGTTTCGGGAGCATCAAAATATTTTTCCATTAATATCATGTCATGTTCTGCAAGTTTTTCGAGCATATTCTCTCTCCATTCACTTGCCTCCTCTTTGAAATTCTCAGGAATATCATCATAATAAAATTCTACTCCTTCGGTTTCGTCTTTCCAGTATATTGCTTTATTCTTTATTAAATCTATAACACCATTAAATTCGTCCTCCGAACCTATAGGTATTTGTAAGGGAATTGGTTTTGCATATAACTTTTCTTCAATTTCATTAACAACTCCAAAAAAATCAGCCCCTACCCTATCCATCTTATTTACAAAAGCAATTTTTGA
>JAOZTW010000438.1 GCA_029938985.1 Bacteroidales bacterium
TAGTAAAATTACAACTATTTGATAATTATATTATTATGAAAGCAAAAACTTTAGTTAACAATCAACAATTAATCTAAACAATTATGAAAAAATTTTATTTAATTTTTATTACAATTTTTTGTATAAATATAGTTTACTCGCAAGATATAGTTTTTTCGGCAAGTAAAGAAAAGTCTGCAAAAATAAAATACGGAGAAGGAGGAACATATAATAATTCAATTATAAAAAAACTCGCAGAATGGAATAATGAAAATTATAATTCTTACAAAGTCAATGTAGATTTTACATTAAATAAAGAAATTAGTAGATATTATGCTTCTAATACTTTGAAAATTAGCTTAGATAATATTAAAATTGAAGGCAAGTATTTATATCGTTCGTTTGGAATTAAAAAAAAACTTATGCCTTCTAAAATACGTTACAAAATTGAATATTTTGAGAATGACGTATCTACTAAAATTGTAGAAAAAGAAAGTTCCTTTAAGATGGGAAATATTGCAGAAGAAATTATTTATATTGTAGCTACTGATGTTGAAAATGCAAAATTTAGATTTAAAGTCTCAAATATTATATTAATTTATGATTACAACAATAAATTACAATTCGACAAACGTGTTGAGCTAATAGATGCCTATTACAGAAGTTGCGAACAGTTGAAAAAAGAAATTGCGATATACGAAAATATTGTAATTGACGAAACAGTATTGAGTAGTCTTGAGGACCTGCAAGAAGTATTTGATTTTAAAGATATTGCCATAAAAACAGAAGAACTTATTAATACAACGAAGCGTCAAAGTTTTTATACACAACTTTCTATTAATAATAACGACCCAGAGGGTTTAAATGCAGACTTAAATACTTTAAAAGAAAAAAGCACAAAACTAATAACAGTTTGTAATAATATTATTCAAAAACTGGATATAATTTATTATGATAGAGGAATGGTTATGCTTGCAAAAAATGATGTTAGAATGGCACAATTTTATTTTAATAAATCAATTGAACAAAATAAAAACTTTTCGCCAGCACATTATCAAATAGCTAAAATAAACTTTGATAATCAAAATTTTGAAGAAGCATATAATTTGTTATTGAAAATATATAATATGAATCCAGATATTGAAACTATTAATAAATCAAATAGTTTGGCTCAATTAATATTTATTGAATATATAAATAAAGGTGAAAAATTAAATGCTCAAAGAAGATACAAAGACGCACTTGTTTGGTTTGATAAAGCAAATAAAGTTTGTAGAAATATTAAAGCAGTCTCTTGTTCAAGCGATTTGAATAATGGATATCAAACAGCTGTTAGTGGAATTTTTAATAATTTACTTGCAAATGTAGATAATTCAATTAATGCCAAAAATTTGAAAAAAGCAGAAAGCGATTTACAAGTTGCAATACAATATAGAGCCGACCATATTGAATATTTGCCAGACAATCAAGTTATTATTAATAAACATAATCAAATTTATACAGAATATTATTTAATGGGAAATACTTTTTTGAATAATAAGAAATATGAAAAAGCACTTGTTGAATACTCTAACGCAGAACGAATTTGCAAACGATATAATTATATTAACTGCACTGAAGAATTAAATAAAGCAATTTTTGATTCTCATACAGGTGTTTATACTCAAAAAGTGGATTTGGCTAAATCTAATTATAATGCCAAAAATTTAGATAAAGCCGAACAATATCTTTTTGAGGCAGAGCAATATCAAATTAATCATAAACTGAACAAAGATAGCAGGTTTGACCAATTGCTTATTGACATAAAACAAACACGCTATAAAAACAATATTGCAGAGGGACAAAAACAAGTTAAATATCAAAACTACGAATCGGCTTTAACTTTTTATAATAAAGCAAAAGAATTGGAAAATAATTATAAAATAATAAAAAATGTAAAACTTGATTCTTATATTGATGCTACTGCTAAATCTTTTATATTACAAACTATTGAAAAAGGCGAGAAGAAAGTAAATGTAAACGATTTAACTTCGGCCAAAGAATTATTGCAAAAAGCCATAGAGTTGCAAAATTTATATAATTTAAAATCTGATAATGAAATAATTATTGCAACAGAAGCTCTAAGTGGAAAAATATTTAAACAAGAATGTTTGAACTATAAAGCCGAATATGATTCTAATTACCAAAAAGCAATTACCTTTATTTTTGAAAAAAATTATATAAAAGCAGACGAATTTTTGTATATTGCAATAAATGTTGTAGAATCGCATCAAGAATGTATGCTTGATGCCTCAAATGCAGATTATAAAAAACAAGAAATTGCTAATGCTGTTACTTATCAAAAACTTATTGCTGAGGCTGGTGTGTCGTATGGTAGAACACAATTTCAGGCTACAATTGATAAGTATGTAAAAGCAAAAGAATATTATGACAGTAACAGAATTGGGTCAAAATATTCGTTAGAACATGTTGATTTATTTGATTATATAAAAGAACGTTCCAACGAATTTATTAATCATTCGGTTGCTTATTACACTAATAACGATGAATTAGACAATGCACTTTCTTTATTAAATGTATTAAAACAAAGATTTTATAAAAATAAATATACTAAAAATAATCAAAAAGCTTTGGCTTATAAATTAGCAATTAGAGACCACCAAGAAAACGCTTCTCTCTACCCTAAAGTAAAGGTGCTGGAATATACTGCTGGAGATAAATGGTTTAAATATCTAAAAAAAGAATATAAAAAACGTTGGAAAAAACTTTAAATTATGAAAAAAACAAATTTGTCGGAACATAACAAAACAACAATTCCAAGTGCCAAAAATTACAATTTTGGTATAGTAGTAGCTGAATGGAATGCAGAAATAACTGGTGTTCTTTATAAAGGGGCTTATGAAACACTAATTGAAAACGGTGCAGAACCAGAGAATATACATACTATAAAAGTTCCTGGTGCTTTTGAACTTACATCTGGAGCGAGAGTGTTTGCTAAAAATAAGGAAATAGATTCAGTTATAGTTTTAGGTTGTGTTATACAAGGAGAAACTCGCCATTTTGACTTTATTTGCAATGGTGTAACTCAGGGAATTACACAGTTAAACTTGGATTATGATAAATCTTTTATTTTTGGTTTGTTAACACCTAACAATTTTCAACAAGCAAAAGATAGGGCAGGCGGAAAGCACGGAAACAAAGGTGTAGAAGCTGCAGTTACAGCTCTAAAAATGATTTCTTTGTTATGATAAGATTATTTTGATTTTACTAATTTCTAATTTGTTGTAGAGACAAGGTTTACCTTGTCTTTACAACAAATTTTGCATAGAAAATTAACTTGAAAAAATCGGCATGTTTCTAATATGAAAAATTATTTTATGTTTTTTTTATTTCAGTATCTCTTCCTTTTATATTATTTTTTTCACGTCTAAATTCCATTGAATTTCATAGGATTTCAACCGAATTTCATTCAAAACTACACTTTATATTTTTTCCAACGCCCCATAAAATAGTATATAATAGATAAAACCATTCCTGAGAGCCAGCCAAATGGAATACTCCACCATATTCCTTTTCTATCAATTGGTATTATTTCCCAATTCAAAATTGTATTTATCTCTAAATGAGTTGCAAATACATACGCCAACGGCACTCGTACTGCCCAAAGAGCAAACAATGTGATAAACATTGGAAAAAGCGTGTCGCCAGCTCCTCTAAACACCGAATTTACTGAAAATAAGATTGAAAAAGCAATATAGAAAAAACTTACGATAAAAAAATATTCCACACCAATTGCTATAACATTGGCATCGGGAGTAAAAATATTCATTAATGAATGTGAAAAAATAACTATTATTATTGAAAAAACAATAGAAATAATTGAAGTCATTATAATTGTAGCTATAAGTCCTTTTTTTACTCTGTCATATTTTTTCGCCCCAATATTTTGTCCCACAAAAGCAGTTAGAGCAATGCTGAAATTCATGGCAGGCATTATTGCAAAAGTATCTATTCGCATAGCGGCAGAATATGCTGCAATAACATCTGTACCAAACTTATTAACAATGCTAAACAAAACTATCATTCCCAATGCAACAAAAAGACTTTGAAATCCTGAGGGTAATCCAATTTTTATACTTTTTGCAAAAATTGATTTACTAAATTGAAGTTTTAAAACCGAAATATTTATTAATTTATGAGTTTTGTTAAGATAAATAATAGCAGAGATAAATGCAACTGTATAAGCTATAACTGTGGCAATTGCAGTTCCTGCAATTCCCCATTTAAACACCACAACAAACAAAATATCTAAAACAATATTTATAACTGTTGAAATAATTAAAAAGTATAATGGAGTTTTGGAATCGCCCAAACCTCTTAATATTGCTGTTGTGGCATTAAAACCAAAAACAGAAATATTACCAAGCATTAAAACATTAAAATATAATTTGGCTTGCGGAATAATTGCTTCAGGTAAATCTATTAGTAAAAATAATTGTTTGCTAAAAATAATACCAAAAATAGTAATAAAAATAGATGTAATAAATGCGACAATATAAAGAGTGTCAATCGTTTGTTTTACCTGATCAATTTTTTTTGCTCCAAAAAATTGAGAAATTAAAATTGTAGAACCCATTGCAAAACCAATTACAAGAGAAATTAAAGCGAAAAAAATTGGAAACGAAGCACCAACGGCCGATAAAGCTTCTTTGCCAATAAAATTACCAACAATTACACTGTCAATAATATTATATAACTGTTGAAATACATTTCCAATCAACATAGGAAGAGCAAATTGAAATATTAATTTACCCTCCTTTCCTGTGGTTAAGTCTTTCATAATATTTGTTTTTGTTTATAATTTTTTACAAAATTATAATTTAATATAGAATAACAAAAAAAAATACTTTTTTAACAAAAAATTTAATAATTTGTAAACACTGGCTACCCACGTAAAGTTGGACACTTTATTGCACACGCCAGTCAGGTGTTTTT
>JAOZTW010000439.1 GCA_029938985.1 Bacteroidales bacterium
TATGAAAAACATATAGTTAAGTGTTATTAGAAAAGTTTTCCTGACTTTTCAGTAAATAGTTCTTCTTTACAAAGTTTATGCTAACGCCAAAGCCATGATAATCAAAAGCCTTGCTTGTAAAGGCAAGAGGAATTATCTATTTTTAGAAGCACAAAAAGTGCGTTATCAATTCACTAATGTTAGTTATTTTGAACCTTTGGTCCTTACTATATAAAACGAAATAATCTACCTTGCCATTACAGGCAAGGCTTTTTGATTTCGCACCTTTGGTGCTTACTATATAAAACAAAAATTTAAGAATTTGAGAATAATACAATTTATTACTAACAACCAATATATCTTGATATTACTAACCTTTGAATTTCCGAAGTTCCTTCGCCAATTTGAAGTAATCTTTGGTCTCTATAATGACGTTCAACTGCATAATCTTTCATTAGACCATAACCTCCATGAATTTGTACAGCTTTGTCTGCCACTTCTTTAGCTATTTCCGAACAATACAATTTAGACATTGCCGCTTCTTTTGCAAATGGTAATTTATTATCTTTTAACCAACATGCCTTATATAATAGATTGCGAGCTAATTCAATTTTTGTTGCCATGTCTGCCAAACTAAAAGCAATTTCTTGAAACTTGGCAATAGGTCGTCCAAATTGTTTGCGTTCGTTTGCATAATTTAATGCCAACTCAAATGCTCCTTGTGCTAATCCTAAACCCATTGCACCAATTGACAATCTACCATTATCAAGTGTACTAAGCATAATTTTTGAACCCTCACCAGCTTTACCAAGTAAATTTTCTTCAGGAACTTTACAGTTATCAAGAAACATTTCGGCGGTGTCGGATGCTCTCCACATCATTTTGCCGTGCATAGCTTTTGCTATATATCCAGGTGTACCTTTTTCAACAATTATTGCTGTAAATACTTTTTTATTATTTTCATCTAAAGTAACCGCTTGAACTGTTGCACCAAGACTCATAGTAGAAGAAGCATTTGTAATAAATATTTTAGAGCCATCAATTGTCCAAGTTCCATTTTCAAGTTTGGCTTTAGTTTTTGAACCTCGTGAATCACTACCTGCATCTGGTTCGGTTAATCCAAAGGCCCAAAGATGCTCACCCGAACATAACTTAGGTAAGTATTTCATTTTTTGCTCTTCTGTTCCATAATAATAAAGTGGTCCTATTCCGAGTGAATTATGTGCCGCCAAAGTTGCTGCCTGTGAACTGTCTATTCTTGCAATTTCCTCAACTGCAATTATGTACGACAATGTGTCCATTTCTTGCCCTCCATATTTTTCGGGAAGGTACATTCCAAACAATCCAAGCTCTCCCATTTTTTTTGTTAGTTCAACCGAAAATTCTGCTTTTTCGTCCAGCTCCTGAGCCAGTGGTTTTATTTCTCTTTCTGCAAAATCACGAACAGTCTGACGTATCATTTCCTGTTCTGGTGTTAAATTAAAATCCATAATTAAAAATGTTTATTGTTTGGGCACAAAAATAAAAAAAAATATTTAAAATCAATAATTATTATATAACATTATTTATTTTTTCCAATCTTCTTTTAGTAAGGCATACATGTATGAATCTTCTAATTTATTGTTAATCATAAAGTTTTGTCTCAATCGTCCTTCTTTAATAAAACTTAGATTTGTAAACAAATTTATTGAGGCAGTATTTTCAACAAATATTTGTGCCTCTAATCTATTTAATTTTAAATTATTAAAAGAATGTGTTATAACCAAAGAATATGCTTCAATCATAAAACCATTTTTTTGATGTTTTTTTGATAAAAAACAGCCAACAGATGCAAATTTATGTGTCCAATCTATATTATATATAGATAAAAAACCAATAATATTATCACTATCTTTCAAGCAGATAACTAATCTAATAGATTTATTATTTTTAGATTCCTTCTTATATTTTTCTATTAATAATAATGTGTCATTCAATGTTTTATGTATTACATTATCAGTAAATTTTAATAAATTTTTATCACTAAACAATTCAAAAATTTGATTTGTATCATTTAAAGTTATATTTCTCAATTTGAGACGCTTAGTTAATATTTGGTTCATAAGTTTTTTTTTTTATAAAAACACTTTTTTATTATTATTATATTTTTGCTAAATTGCAAATTATTTTTTTATGGTAGTTTTTGATAAAATACATTAAAAAAAGATTAATTAAAATACAAATAAAGAAAAATTAATGAAAAAAAAACAAAAAATATTTAACAGGTTTTTAAAAGTAGTAGAAAAAGGCGGAAATGCGTTACCACATCCAGCTACATTATTTGCAATTTTTGCCTTATTAACATTAATATTTTCGGCAATAGCCGTCTGGTTGGGTTGGGAAGCGGTTAACCCTGCTACCGAAAAACTTGTAAAACCAATTAATTTATTATCCGAAAAAGGAATTCACGAAATACTTGTTGAATTGGTATCCAATTTTACTGGTTTCGCTCCACTCGGAATTGTATTGGTAGCAATGCTCGGAATAGGAATTGCCGAAAGAAGTGGTTTAATAGCCGCAGTTATAAGACTATTAGTTATTTCAACACCAAAAAAACTACTCACCTTTACTCTTGTTCTTGCAGGTATATTAAGTAATATGGCAAGCGATGTAGGTTATGTTTTGTTGATACCGCTTGCGGGAATTATTTTTCATTCCATTGGACGACACCCAATTATAGGTATGGCAGCCGCTTTTGCAGGTGTATCTGGTGGGTTTTCTGCAAATCTACTTATAGGTACAGTTGACCCTCTACTTGCAGGACTATCAACCGAAGCAGCTCAAATATTTGACCCAAGTTATGAGGTTAATCCTACCGCTAATTATTATTTTATGTTTGTTTCAACTTTTATTATTTCTATAGCAGGAACATGGGTTACAGAAAAACTTGTTGCACCCCGTTTTGGTCCATATACTGGCGATGTAAAAGTTGAAAAAATTGGCAAACTGACAAAAAGAGAAAAAAATGGAATGTTGATTACCTTATTAATAGGTGTAGTTATATTAAGTATTGCTATAATTGGAATTGTACCCGAAAATGGTTTTTTTAGAGGTCCTCAATATCATCTTAAATCAAAAACAATAGCTAAATTAGAACACGAAGGTTTTTCAAAAGCAGAATTATATGATTTAGAAAAAATATCAAATTCAAAATTTAAAAATAAGGATAATTATCAAACTGCCGTTGTTGAAATAATTGGAACTGAGAAATATGAAACCAAAAAAGAATTATTATTACTTAAAGCAAAAGTATCAGATAATGGTGTTTTAAGCTCCCCACTAATAAAAGGTGTAATAAGTATTTTATTTATTGTGTCTGCTTTAATGGGAATATTTTATGGCTTTTATACAAAAAAATTCAAAAACGATAATGATATTATGAAAGGTATGGCTGCGTCGATGAAAACACTTGGTTTGTATCTCGTTCTCGTGTTTTTTGCCGCTCAATTTGTTGCATTTTTCAAAGATTCTAATCTTGGCGAAATATTGGCGATTAAAGGAGCTTTATTAATTAAATCATCTGGTTTAAAACTTATTCCATTACTTATAATGTTTATTATTTTATCAGCTGTGTTAAATATGTTTATGGGTTCGGCAAGTGCTAAATGGGCAATACTTGCTCCAGTTTTTGTTCCTATGTTTATGCTACTTGGTTACACACCAGAACTTTCGCAAGTAGTTTACAGAATTGGAGATTCGATTACTAATATTATTTCGCCAATGATGTCGTTTTTTGCATTAATAATTGCATTTATACAAAAATATGATAAAAAAGCAGGAATTGGTTCTGTAATCGCCACTATGCTACCATATTCCATTGTCTTCTTTATTGTTTGGACAATATTATTAATTATCTGGATTTGGATTGGATTACCAATTGGACCTGGTGCAACAATTTTTTTAAAATAATACTTGGTAAATGAAAAAAAGATATAATTCTGCTTCGGCATATATAAAAAATAAATTTGCACAAAGAGTTCAAAAAGTTGCAGTTGATGCAGGTTTTAGTTGTCCAAACCGAGATGGCTATAAAGGACGTGGAGGTTGTACTTATTGCAATAACGATACTTTTAAACCTTTTTATACTTCTTCTCAAAAGTCTATAACAGAGCAGGTAAACGAAGGTATTACTTTTTTTTCAAAAAAATATAAAGCAATAAAATTTTTGGCATATTTTCAAGCTTTTTCTAATACTTATGCACCTTTGTCGCATTTAAAAAAAATGTATAGCGAAGCTTTATCTCATCCACAAGTTATTGGTTTGGTTGTTTCTACACGTCCAGATTGTATTGATGAGGAAAAATTAGATTATTTGCAAAAATTAGCAGAAAAATATTATATTGTTATTGAATACGGTATAGAATCAACTAATAATAAAACACTTAACAATATTAATAGATTACATACTTTTGAAGAAGCAAAAAAAATAATTAACCTGACCGCCAAACGTAATATTACAACGGGTGCTCACTTTATTATTGGTTTGCCAAACGAAACAAAAATTGATATTCTAAATCATGCAAAAGAAATTTCAAAATTACCTATAAATTTATTAAAACTACATCAACTACAAATTATTAAAGGAACAAAAATGAGTCAAGAATATTCCGAAAACCCAGAAGATTTCAATCTTTTTGGCTCGGAAGAATATATTGATTTAATGGTTGATTTTTTGGAATTATTAAATCCCAAAATAATGATTGAGCGATTTACAAGCGAATCGCCAAAAAATATGCTTATAGCACCCAATTGGGGAGGTATCAAAAATTATGAAATAGTGCATAAAATTGAAAAAAAACTTAAAGAAAGAAATACTTTTCAGGGAGTTAAATTTCAATTCTAAGTAGATAGTGTAAAAGTATTAATACAGTATATTAAATATCTGAAAAGTCAGGAAAACTTTTTACCAGAACATTAAAGCATTGATTAATTGCT
>JAOZTW010000440.1 GCA_029938985.1 Bacteroidales bacterium
ATATCAACACATTATAGCCATGTCCAGTTTTTTACCCATTATTTTAGAGGTCAGACTTAAAGCATAAAGAACGAGTTTAACTCGTAAATTATTTATTTTTATATGCTCATATTAATAAATTCTAATTAAACCCAAATTGTAATTACCCAATACTAAATTATTTACTATGAGTGAAAAAATATTAAAAGCTCTTATGCAATTATTTGCTTTAATCGCAAATCCTGTTATAAGTGAAGCTGGACGAATTGCTACTGTTGAAGCTTTTCTTAAGCAACAACTTAATTATGAGCTTGTTAAAGAGTATTTAAAAGTTTATGATGATTTTTATGCAAAATATCAAAAAAGACATTCAAAATCTACTCGCCGAAAAATAATAGCTGTTAGTGCTGTTAAAATACTGACAATATGCACTTTATTAAATGAGGAATTAACTCATAAAGAGAAAATAATTGTTTTAATAAGAATATTAGAATTTATAAAAATTGATGGAATAGTTCACGAACAAGAAGAAGAGTTTGTTAATATAGTAGCCGACTCCTTTAATGTTGAGGAACAGGAATATATAGAACTGAAAAATTTTATTATTAAAAAAGTAGTAAAAGAAACTTTAGATTCTAATATTTTAATAATTAATTCAATTGCCCGACCAACAATTAAAAATAAACATATTTATGCTGCTGGATTAGTGGGACAAATTACTGTTTTCTCAATAAAATCGGTAAGTATTCATATTTTTACTTTTACAGGAGAAAAAGAATTATACCTCAATCAACAATTTCTTAATCACAACAAAGTACATATTTTATCCACAGGTTCAGCAATTAGAAATAGGAAAATTAGACCTATATATTATAGCGAAATAATTTCTACTTATAACTTTGATAAAATAAAATCAAGAATTGTATTTGAAGTTGATAAACTGGTTTATAAATTTAGAAACGGAAAAATTGGTGTACAAGAATTTAATTTTGTAGAAAAATCTGGAAATTTGATTGGCATAATGGGAGGTAGTGGCTCAGGTAAAACAACTTTACTTAACGTTTTGAATGGCACTCTTACGCCCTCCCAAGGAGATATTTGGATAAATGGAATTAATTTGCACAAAGAAGCAGATAGATTAGAGGGTTTGATAGCTTATGTCTCACAGGACGACCTCCTTATGGAAGACTTAACTGTATATGAAAACCTGTTTTATAATGCCAAACTTTGTTTTGCCGATAAAAGTATATTTGCCATTGATAGAGAGGTGTTTAAAATATTAAAAGACTTAGGACTTTTTGAAATTAAGGATATGAAAGTTGGAAGTCCGCTAAATAAAAAAATTAGTGGCGGACAACGAAAAAGATTAAATATTGCTTTGGAAATAATCAGAGAATCTCCAATATTGTTTTTAGACGAACCAACTTCGGGCTTGTCTTCACATGATTCGGAGAATATTTTAGATTTACTCAAACAATTAACACTCAGAGGAAATCTTGTTTTTGTTGTAATTCATCAACCATCGTCCGAAATCTTTAAGATGTTTGACTGTCTGCTTGTTCTTGATCAAGGTGGACATTTGGTTTACAATGGTCCACCAGTGGAATCGTTAATATATTTAAAAACATCGGTGGGACAAGCAAATTGGACTGAAAGTGAGTGTAATTTATGTGGGAATGTAAGTGTTGAGCAGATATTTAAAATAATTGAAGGTAATGTTGTTGACGAATTTGGAAATTTAACTCAAACTCGAAAGATAAAACCAAAAGAATGGACAGAAATATTCAATAATTATAAACTAAAACAAGGTAAAAGAAAACGAAGATTTTTAGTTAAAAAGTTACCTGAAATACCATTTAAAATACCAAATAGATATAAACAATTCACCGTTTTTGTTAAAAGAGATGTTTTGTCTAAACTACGAAATGTTCAATATGTTTTAATTAATATGTTAGAAGCACCAATTCTTGCTATAATACTTTCATTTATAATTAAATATTATAATATTAATAGTGTAGATGGTTATTCTTTTCTGAAAAATGATAATATACCTGTTTATATTTTCATGTCGGTAATTGTGGCATTATTTATTGGTTTAACTGTTAGTGCTCAGGAAATTATAAAAGATAGGAAAATATTAAAAAGAGAGTCTTTTTTAAATCTCAGTAAATCAAGTTATTTGCTTTCTAAGATAGGAATAATGTTTTCAATATCTGCTTTTCAATCTTTTGTTTTTGTGATGATCGCAAATACTGTTTTAGAAATAAGAGGAATGTATTTTGAATATTGGATTGTTTTGTTTACTACTTGGTGTTTTGCCAACATGTTGGGACTTAATATTTCTGATGGTTTTAAATCTTCAATTTCAATATACATTTTAATCCCTTTTCTTATTATACCACAAATAATTTTGAGTGGAGTGTTGGTGAGATTTGACAAACTAAATCCAATTATTTCTTCGCAAGGAAAAATACCTTTTTATGGTGAAATAATAACTGCAAGATGGGCTTATGAAGCTCTCGCTGTTAATCAATTTAAAAACAATAAATTCTATAAGGGATTATACCCTTATTATAAGCAAAAAAGTGACTATATTTATTATTCGTTTTGGTCTGAACCATTATTTAGAGAAATTGCGGTTGTGAAAAATAATATTGATAATGAACAGAAAAAAGAAAAGGTAGAAAAAGGTCTAAAACTTATTCGTAACGAAATGCAAAGACCTTATTTTTGGAATGTTAAGTATGGAACACCTGCTTATATAGATAATTTTTATTATGATAAAATTGAAAAAAATTCTTTGGATTCATTAAAACAACATCTTAATTTAATTAAAGATGCTTATAAAATTGTTCTACAAAGGATTAATATGGCGAGAGACGACTATATTAATAAAATCAATTCTCAAAGTTCGGAAACAAGACAATTTATATTGTTAGAGCAAAAGTATCATAATCAGCAATTAGAAAATTTTGTAAAAGGAAACAAAGAAACAATTGTGCTTGAATACAAAGAAAAGATTTATAGAAAATTTGAACCTATTTTTTATGACCCAGAACATAAATTATTGAAAGCACATTTTTATGCTCCAACAAAAAGACTTTTTACGCAACTTTTAGATACTTTTTGGGTAAATGTTTTTGTTATCTGGTTACAAATCATATTTTTATATATAACTTTGTATTATAGTGTTCTCAAAAAAACATTGGAGCTATTTGGAGTAGCTCAAAGAGTATTTGAAAAATATAAAGAAGATAAAAATAGAAAGAAAGATAAAGTATCAATTTCTAAAGCTACAAGAATAAAAAAAGATAAAGTTATTAAAAAAAACAAAATAAGATTTTTAAAATATTTAAAATAAATTTCATTTTCACTTTAAACAAAAACTAATTATGAAAAAACCAATTTTAGTTCTGTTAATATCAGTTTTAACAGTATCATTAAATTTTGCACAAAACAAACAACTTACTATTGATGATGCAGTGTATCAACAGTATAGGCAATTTTTGCCAGACCGCTATGTTGATTTACAATGGATGGGAGAAAGCAATGAATTTGTATATATAAAAAACTATTCTGAGCTATATTCCAATAGTGTGAAGAAGGATAAAGAAGAATTGGTCTGTAATCTTAATGATATAAAAGTTGCTATGAAAAAGGCAGGTGAAACCTCTACTTTTACTTATCTTCATGGGCTTAATTGGCTTGATAATACAACATTTACAATGGAGCAAGCAGGAAAAATAATTATTTATAATACAAAAAAAAATAGCCTTGAAGGTGTTATAAATCTTATGGATGGTGCTAAAAATGCCGATTATAATACTGATGCAAAAGCGGCTGCTTTTACTGTTGATAATAATTTGTTTTTTGCAGAAGAAGACGGTAAACCTGTTGCAATAACTAACGAAAAAAACAAGGCAATTGTTAGTGGAAATCCATATACGCATCGTCAAGAATTTGGTATCAATAAGGGGTTTTTCTGGTCTCCAAAAGGTAATAATATTGCTTTTTATCGCAAAGATGAAACAATGGTAGCAGAATATCCAATAGTAGATTATAGCACAAGAATTGCAGAAAACAATCCTACAAAATATCCTATGGCAGGGCAAACAAGTGAGCAGGTTACGCTTGGTGTTTATAATTTAAAAACTAAAAAAACAGTTTTTATGAAAACTGGAACTCCAAAAGAACAGTACCTAACATCTATTACTTGGGGACCTAACGAGAAATATATTTATATTGGAGTTTTAAATAGAGACCAAAATCACTTAAAATTAAATAAATACAATGTTAAAACAGGAGAATTAGTTAAAACTCTTTTTGAAGAAAAACACCCTAAATGGGTTGAACCAGAGCATCAGCTTGTTTTTTTAAAAAATAGTCCAGACAAATTTTTATGGTACAGCGAAAGAGATAACTATAAACATCTATATCTTTATAATACAGATGGTAAACTTGAAAAACAAATTACAAAAGGAAAGTGGATTGTTACAGGTTTTTTGGGCTTTGATGCAAAAGAAGAAAACATTTATATTATGTCAACAGAAGAAAGTCCTATTGAATCGCATTTATACAAAGTAGATATGCAAACAGGTGTTAGTACAAAACTTACACAAGAAACAGGCACTCACAATGTTGTGCTTTCTAAAAATAAAAAATATTTTCTTGATAACTTTTCGAGTATTGAAGTGAGTGGAAAAACAGATTTATACACAAGTGAGGGAGAGCTTGTTCGCAATCTTATTACATCTGATGATAAATTGAAAAATTATAAACTTGGAAATATGAAAGTTGCCACAATTAAAGCAGCAGATAACAAGACTGATTTATATTATAGGTTAATTACTCCTCCTAATTTTGACCCAAAAAAGAAATATCCTGCAATTATTTATGTATATGGAGGACCACATGCACAGCTGGTTACAAATTCGTGGTTAGGAGGTGCTAATCTTTGGCAGTTTTACATT
>JAOZTW010000972.1 GCA_029938985.1 Bacteroidales bacterium
CCCAGTGAATGCCCAGGTACTTCTAATACTTTTAGTTCTGAACTTCCAAATTTTACAACATCTCCTTCTCCAATATTTTTATTTATTTTGGGAGCTTCATTAAACTTTAAGCCAAACATTCTCGCACTATTTGAGGCGTTGTCTATCAAATAGTTATCTTTTAAGTTAGCACAAAAATCAATATTATACGTTTTTTGCAAAAAAACAATTCCAAGTATATGATCTATATGGCAATGAGTGTTTAAAAGAGCAACTGGTTTTAGTTTGTGGTCTTCAATAAATTTTTTAATTGTTTGATTTTCTTGGTCATTATTATTTCCTGCATCAATAATAATACATTCGTTTGTTTTGTCCCAAACAATATATGTGTTTTCTATAAAATTGTTGAATTGAAATGTTTTTATTTGCATGATTATATTGCTTTTTTTTGTGTGATTTATTGGCGTTTTTCACGAGTATCAATTTCTTTGTTACTTTTGAAATATTAAATTGCTCATTTACAAAGGTAAACTTTAATTCTAATATTTCAAAAAGGCTCCTTGAACTTGACACTTCTGAAAATGCCTATTTATTTTTAAAAGGTTCAAAATTATAAAAAAAGTATGTAATATGAAAAAAAATATCTGCATGTTTCAAAAGTATAAATATTGGAGTTATAATTCACTTCCTAAACACCACATTTCCAACATAAAACTTCAATAATAAAATTTTATTTTCAAAAACTAAAAATTGAAACAACTATACTTCTGTTTTTGCGAGGTCCATCAAATTCGCAAAGAAAAATATTTTGCCAAGTAGACAAACCAAGTTCGCCTTCAATTATTGGAACACTTTCGCTCGGACCAACAAGACCAGCTTTTAGATGCGAATCTCCATTACCGTCTTGTTTATCATGCTCCCACACTCCGTTGGGTATCAATTTATTCAACAACGAAATAACATCTCGTTGCACTGAATCGTCCCAGTTTTCTTGAATCATTATTCCTGCTGTAGCTCCCTGAACATAAACATTTACTAATCCATTTTTTATTTTACTTTCGGTTACAATATTTTTCACAAAAGTAGTAATATCAAGCAATTGATTATAATTGTGAGTTTTAATATTTATTATTTTTCTCATTATTTAAAATATTTTTGTTGCGAAAACTAACGGGAATAAGGAATTAAGAATTGGTTTACTCCTTAAAATTTGAATTATCTGAAAAGTTGGGAAAACTTTTCTTGTAATAACTAACTATCTGATTTTCTGAGAAAAAACAATCTTAAGTACATAGAGTAATGTTTTTTGCGTGTAATAACCTTTTTGGTTATAAAAATCTTCAAATTTGCACTTGTCATGCTATTTAGCTGAAAAGTCAGGAAAACTTTTCTAATAACACTTAACTATATGTTTTTCA
>JAOZTW010000441.1 GCA_029938985.1 Bacteroidales bacterium
GACTAATAATTAGGGTTATTATCTTTACTTACTTTTCTATTAATACTATTTCTCATCAAACTTGCTAACTTAGATGATTTCTGGTGTTATCTTAGACCATTTTTTCGATATGTCATCGGTAGATTCACTTTCGTTAGTCTTCTTTATTCTTTACCACCTGACGAAATACTTGTCTCGCCTTTTCCTTTGTCGCTCACTACAACAGATTTGAGCCTTTCGCAGCACAAAGTGGTTTATAGACTACTCCTGAAAGTCGTCCGTGGAAGCACAATCCTTTAATTTAAAGCGGATAAGATTAGCTAATATACCAGTTTGTACACGCTACACATCTTACCTATTACTGCATCGCGATTAAAGCCCTCCCATGTCAAATACCAACACTGTTTTGTAAGGACTACCCTTTTTTTAGCACCATGTCAATTAAAAGTAAAATGCCAATCAACGCACCAATGCACAATTTCCGCACAATAAAAAAGCAAATGACATGCAATAAAATGATATGTGCCTGACTATCCCTTTTATACTTCTATAAATTCATTGTTTGCAATAACTCATCAAGAGAAATAATGTTTTCAAAACCTTTATTTTTCAATCCACTTAATAGTTTTTTATCTCTTGTTACAATTGGTAAATTCATTTCTAACGACAAAGCAATATATGCAGTATCTTTGATGTCAATATCTTGGCATAAATCAATTGCTTTTTGTTTATTTTTGTCTGTTATATAAAATTCGGGAATTACTGTTATTTGTTTAAATAAACGCTGAATAAAATCTTGTAAATTTTCAATCGGTAATTTTGATTTTTTGAGAATTACAGATTTATATTTGTCAAGTTCTAACATTATAAAATCAGGTGCGTAAAATTTATTTGTTTCAAATAGTTTTATAAATAATTCTTTTCCACTAATTAAGGCAGAAAAAATAATATTTGCATCAATTATATATTTTTTCATACCTTGTTAAAATTTAAAAATTTATGTTTATATTCATCCCATGCATCTTGACGTGCTATTTCAAATTCATTTTCCCAGTTTGTATTTTTACTTGCTTGTAGATATTTTGTTATCCTATTTGCTGATAATTGTAACTCTCGTAATTCTAACTGTTTTTGTAAAAATTCTTGGATATAAATCACTCCAAAATCGGATAACAAGCTATCATTTACATTTATACTTATTTGCATAATTATATGAATTTATATGTTTTGTTTAAAAATATGGCTATCCACGTAAAATTGGACAGTAAAATTCGTGTAAAGTGTGGACGCTTTACGCATAAATGACTATGCGACAAGCGTTCACACTTGCCACGAAAAATCGTTGATAATCAGCTTTGTCAAATCTTACGTGGATAGCCAAAAATATCACAAATATAATATATTAAACTGTTATTAAAAATAAAACCCCAAAATTATTTATAATAATTTTGAGGTTATGTAATTCTTTAAAAAAAGATGTTACCAGTCTGTAAAATCAATTTTTCTACTTTAATACCAAATGAGCCTTGATATACGTCTTTGCACTATGGTAGTGTATTAATACTTAAGTACATAGAGTTTTATTACAGTAGTTGTTTTTTTGTTTTTGCAGTTTTATCTGCTTTGTTTTTGCATTATAAAAATAAAGAAAAATAAAGTTTTTCTTTTCTCATCTTCGTTTTTTTTGCTTTCTGTTTTGTTCTTTTTGCTGTAGAGTATATCGCCACTCAGTGCGAGTTGTAAAGTTCGCAATAATTTTTCGTTTATACAAATTTATGCAAATAAAATATTTGACAGATACAAAAAAAAGCTATTTTTTTGGTGCGAGGAAAATAGAGCTACCCACGTAAAGTTGGACAATAAAAATTCGTGTAAAACGTGGATGCTTTACACATAAACGACTATGTACCTCGCATTCACGTTTACCAGAAAAAATTGTAGGTAATTTTCATTGTCCAACAACCTTACATTTGTAGTCAGTATTCACTATTTATTTTTTATTACTAAAAACACCTGCAATAATACTAATTAAGATAGTTATAATTACTCCAAATCCATTATTTTGTTTATTCTTACATTTATTATAACCATCATTTTTTCCATTATTGTATCCATCATTGTATCCTTTTCCATAACTAGGGTTACCCATAATAATAATATTTATTAAATTTTATCTTACTCTTTTTTTTATACAGGTTTTTCAGATTTGCACCTGTTTTTTTTAATCTATATTTTCAAACAAAATATTTGACAAAAAACTTAACAATTATTAGATATATCAAGTATTATTTTCTAATCAGTAACTAAATAAAAATATTTGCATATAGATAATTTTATAAATGCATTATTATCTGTCGTTTCATTTATTTTTATTACTTAATCTATTATTTTTGTTCCTTCTTCTTTTATATTATTTAAGTATTTAAAATTATTTTTACCAACAACAACTGCAACCAGTCCTGCAATTCCTGTAAAAATTGCTTGAATAAATGCAGCAGCATCATCAATTTGTCCAAACAATGGTATTATATCAGGGATTAAATCTACAGGATTTATAATGTATAAAACTAAAATCGCTGTAATACTAATATTGGTTATTCCATAAATTTTTAAAAAGACACCTCTTAGTTTACTTTTAGGTAATGCTAATAAAATTATAAAAACGGTAGTAACTCCACCAAAAACAAAAATAAGATTTGTTAAAAAATCGAAAAAATATTCCATAATTATTTCTTATTTCTACTTAGATAAGTGCTTGCACCAATAAATATTGCAGAACCAATATATTTTAATAATTTACTTATAGTACTTACATTTGTCTCTGGTCCATTATTATAATAACCTTTATCTCCATATTTTTTAGATGCTCGCATCTTTATAATACCATTACCTCGATTTTCAATGGTCAAATTGTTTGTTTTTATTTTCTTCTTCATTGTAGTTTTAATTTAATAGTTTATTATTTTAATTATATAAATTTATATTACTTTTCAAACTTACCAAACAAAATATTTTGGCATTTCTGATTTTAAAAATATATTCCATTTGCTCCAGCTAAAATATTGGCTTGGGTGTTTTATAAATATCAGTTTTATTTTTTTTTCGTTGCTAATAACTTTTGCTGTTTTTGGAATTGTGTTACTTATTTTCTGATGGTTTTTGGGCGTAACGTATGTTATTTTCAGTTGTTTCATTGTTTTCCAAAAATATCTTGCTGATGTTGTACCGAGAAAAATACAAATATCTGGTTCTAATATTTTTGATATTTCAATAAAATTTTGCCAGCCGTTTTTATAATCCTCGTTTGTAGGACGTGCCGTATTGCTTAACATTGCACGTTGTATAAAATTGTAGTAAGCCGTTTTATTCCAAAATTTTTCTGAATCAAAGTTATCGTTTCTAAATAATGCCCTGTGAAAATTAGCATACACCTTAATATCATAATAATTTCTTTTAACGGCAGTTTCTTTGTGGATAATTCTGGTGTATTGTTTGTTGTTATATTTTTGCTCATGCACGCCACTTGCGTAGTGGCTTTCGCCAACAACTAACAATTTTAGTTCCTGCGTATCATAATTTTTACCTATCCAAGGCAACCAATTTAAAGAGCTAATTTGTCTTAAATTGTTATCGTATTTTGTTTGGTATATATTTTCATTTTCCATTTTACAAAGTTAATAATTATTTCACAAACGCCATATAATAACGCATATATTTTCTTTGCGTCATTTTTTGTCGCCACAAAGCGAATGTATTGTATGTATATTCAGGCTGTTAGGAGATTTGAATTGAATAGAAAATTATTTTTTGTAATATTGTTTCTAATACGACAATAAACACTGAAAACGACAAAAAATCGGATAGCAATCTATTTTTTATTTATACTGTTTCAATGTTTTTTTTCATATTCTTCTTTAACCCACATTATTCATAAATTAGCTATTACAAATCAGAACTAACTACGAACTAAGACAATGCTCAATATTTTTATTTTTCAAAAATGCTCGCATTTAATCAAAGAAAAATCTCTGTGCTTGCCTTATTTCTTGTTATTTAGGCTTTTTATAACAAAAATTCATGAATAATGTGGGTTAAAATAATTTTTGTAATTAGAGAAACTATTTAACTTTTATTTTTTAATCGCTTATAGTAAAAGATACAAATTTTGAATTTTGCCAAACATATATCTCAAATCCTTTTTCTGCAAATCCAAAATAAATAGCTGAATTTTTAACTATAAATTCTGCTGGTTCTCCGTTTTCGCATTCATTATATCTACCACAATAAGTTTCATAAGTTCCTGCTTCGGCTTTTGCAATATAATATCCATAGCTAAAATCAAATTGTTGAATTATAGTATTATGTATGTTACCATTCATATACACACAAAACCTCATTTTTGTTTCTGTATGATTTATTAATATCCATGCTTCATCGCTTACTCCGTTGTTGTCAAAATCTCCTGCAACAAAATATGGTCCCTCGTTTATTTTGTAGTCTGGTCTAAAAAACTTCCAATCGTCCACAATATTTTCCTCTGTTGGTTTATACCAAAAAACTTCTTTTACTTGCTCAATAAAAAGATTAGTCTCTTCTATACCTTTCTTGTTACTAACTATTTGCAATTCTAATTCTTCTATATTTCCAGTATTATTGAATAGAGTATTGTTTAGTTTTGAAACTTCTTCTTTTAATTTAACAATATCTTTTGTCAATAAATCTAATTCTATATTTTGGTTATTTATTACTAAGCCCAAACTATCAACTTGTTTATTTAGTGTTGCTATCTGTTCTTTTTTGTTTTGTGCAGAACAAGATAAAGCAAGTAACAAAATTAGTATAGTAAAATTTATTTTTTTCATTATTTTTTTTTATACGATAAGCTAAGCACCCATACAAAAGTTTTGGCATTTTTCATAAATGCAAATTATTGCCTTATTTTGATTATTTTAAAATC
>JAOZTW010000442.1 GCA_029938985.1 Bacteroidales bacterium
AATATCAACATGTTGTATATCTGTCCAGTTTTTTTTCTATTATATTAGAGGTCAGTAGCCTATAAATTATAACTTTTTATAATAGTTTTTATTTCTTCTTTCATTACTTTGTATATAGGGGTAAGTTGTTTAATAGTGCTTCTTGCTTCAATAGTTGGTAAATCTGTTTTGTTATCAACAAAATAGATAATTAAATTTTCGGAAAGCATCTCAAGTGGTTTAAATTTTTCGAGCATTTCAAAATCAAACTCATTAGTGTCGTTTTGAGATAAGTAATAGTCGGTAGCTCTAAGTAGTTTAATAATAACAATTTGTATCTTTACTGCAAGTTCCAACAACTTTGTTGTATCGTTGTTTACTTGTATTTTAGTCCAAGTTTTTGTAGTATTACTTACCAATTTATTAAAGGCCTTATTAAAATTATTTTCTTGTTTTTTATTCGAAAAAATATGATTTTTCCTAAAAATGATTGATAATATTTTTTTCGTATCAAATTTTTGCTTATTTATAACTTGTTGTATTACAAGAGCCTTTACAAAATTAGCGGTAAAACTAATTCCCAGTTCAGTAAAAATTCCATCAATCGTTTTTGACATACCCTGTTCTGGAATTTCCAAATCATCGGCATACTGCTCAAACAGAGAAACTCCTTCAAATTTCAGAAACGAAATACCCATTTTGTTATCCAACGTTATTTTTTCACTATTATTTATTATCATGCCAATTGGCGAGCCAGGTTCGTTCACAGTTTCTGCATCTATTATAGCAAACGATTTAAAAAAAGCTCTTGTAGCAGGAACAAGCGACTCTTTAATAGTATTTTCTACAGCTTCTTCTAATTCTGCATCTTTAGCTTTTATTAATAATTTTTGCCTATTATAATCTTTATTTGTAAGTTTTTCAAAACGGTAAGTATAATTCTCTAAGTCAACTACTTCTACTAATAAATAATCTTTAATCGAAAAATTATTTTTCTCTATCCAATCACTTAAATCAAAATATGTTAAATTTATTTTATCTTCTTCGGCCCCTTCTATATCAAAAAAATATGTTAAGTCTAACAACGAGATATAAACAAAGGCAACTGATATATGTAATAAATCTTTGCTTTGAGGTGTTTTTTTATTTTTATTATCTAACAATATTACATCTGCTGGTTCAAAATACTCTGAAATATATGGAGTAAATCTATGCCCAATATAAAGTTTTTTTTCATTAAATTCTTTATCTGTTAACTTAATTTTAAATTTTGTTTTTGCAAATAATGATTCTCTTGAACAAATAATTTTGTCTTTATTCAAAACATATTCAGTTAAATCGGGTTCAAAATCAAGCATTTTTTTTATTTCAGATACAATTTTTTTCTTTGCAGTTCTTGATTTAGTAAGTTTTTTAGTTTCAGAAACAAGTGTGTCTATATGTAGGTTAGTTGTTGACGAATCTAAAATTTGAAGAACAGCTTTTATTAAAGTTATTTTTTTCATTATTTTAATCTTTTGATATTTTGAAATTACAATTAATTATTAAAAATGCAAATTTAATCTTTTTTTAAAAATAATGAATTATTAAGTATGAATTAAAATAAAATTTTTAACTTTGCATAATATTAAAAACACTACTATGAAAAATTTTGCACTTATGGGGGCTGCAGGATATATTGCTCCTCGGCACATGAAAGCCATTAAAGCTACTGATAATAATCTTATTGCAGCTTTAGATAAAAATGATAGCGTAGGTATAATTGATAGTTACTTTCCTAACGCAAGTTTTTTTACTGAATATGAGCGTTTTGACCGTCATATAGATAAATTGAAAAGAGATGGTAAAAAGGTTGATTACATAAGTATTTGTACTCCAAACTATTTACATGACTCTCATATTCGCTTTGCTCTACGCCAAAATGCAGATGCAATATGTGAAAAACCGCTTGTTCATAATCCTTGGAATATTGACGCTTTGCAACAAATTGAAGACGAGACAGAAAGGAAAATATACAATATTCTACAACTTCGGCATCATAAAAGCATTTTGGAATTGAAAGAAAAAATTAGTAAATCTACTGATAACAAAATGTATGATATTGATTTAACATATATTACTTCTCGAGGCAAATGGTATCACTCAAGCTGGAAAGGAGCTGTTGAAAAGTCGGGAGGTGTGGCTACAAATATTGGAGTTCACTTTTTCGATATGCTAATTTGGATTTTTGGAGAAGTGAAATTAAATGTTGTTCACCTATATCAACAAAATAAAGCTTCTGGGTTTTTACAACTTGAAAATGCAAGAGTTCGTTGGTATTTGAGTATTGATTATAATGATATTCCAAAAGCTATAAAAGAGAAAGGACAAAGAACATTTCGTTCTATTACTGTTGAAGGCGAAGAAATAGAATTTAGTAGAGGTTTTACAGAATTACATACAGAAAGTTATAAAAATATACTTAAAGGTAAAGGTTTTGGATTAAGTCATGCACGTCCAAGTATTCAAACAGTTTACACTATAAGAAACACAAAATCAATTGGTCGCAGAGGCGATTATCATCCATTAATGAAAAATATTAATTATTAATTATGATTGAAAAAATAAAATCAAAACAGACAAAAATATCCATTGTTGGTTTAGGTTATGTAGGTTTACCACTTGCTATAGAATTTGCTAAAAAATATTCGGTAATTGGTTTTGACATAAGTGAATGGGTTGTTGACCATTTAAAACAAGGTAAAGACCCAGCCAATGAAGTTGCACCCGAAGAATTTGAAAATTGCGACATAGAATATACAACAGATTTAAACAAATTGAAAGCAGCAAGTTTTCATGTTGTAGCTGTGCCAACTCCAATTAATGACAACAACTTACCAAATCTTGAACCGTTGTTAAGTGCCTGTAAAACTGTTGGTAAAATAATTAAAAAAGGAGATTATGTCGTTTTTGAATCAACTGTATATCCGGGTTGTACCGAAGAAGATTGTGTACCAGTGATAGAACAGGAGTCGGGATTAAAATATATACAAGACTTTAAAGTGGGTTACTCTCCCGAACGAATTAATCCAGGCGACAAGGTACACACCCTTACTACAATAACAAAAATAACTTCGGGTTGTGATGCAGAATCGGCAGAAGATATTGCAATATTATACGAATCTATACTAAAATCAGGTGTTCATAGAGCAAGCTCAATAAAAGTAGCCGAGGCTGCAAAGATAATCGAAAACACTCAAAGAGATGTAAATATTGCATTGATGAATGAGTTATCAATAATTTTTAACAAGTTAAATATAAACACTTTTGAAGTGCTTGAAGCTGCTGGCACAAAATGGAATTTCTTGAAGTTTTTTCCTGGTTTAGTAGGTGGTCATTGTATAGGAGTTGACCCGTACTACCTTGTTCATAAAGCAAAAGAAGTTGGTTATCACCCACATATTATTAATTCTGGTCGCTTTGTGAACGATTCAATGGGTGGTTATGTGGCAAAACAAACTGTTAAAAAAATTGTATCTCAAGACGAAAATATTAGACATTCAAAAGTTTTAATATTGGGTATAACTTTTAAAGAAGATGTTAGCGATACTCGTAATACAAAAGTTGCAGACTTGGTAAATGAACTGGAGTCATATAAAGTAGATGTTGATGTACTTGACCCTCATGCTAATAAAGAAGAAGTTGAGAGAGAATATGGAATAAAGTTAAAAGACAATCCAGATAATAAATATAATGCAATTATTGTTGCTGTTAATCACAAAGAATACCAGATTTTAGATGAAAAATACTTTAAATCAATAAGTAAAGGAAAGGGTATTCTCGTTGATATAAAAGGTATTTTTAGAAATAAAATTAAAAGTATGACTTATTGGAGCTTATAAGTAACTTAAGTGAAAAAGAATGGTTCAATGATACAATTATGTGATTATAAACCAATAGATTAAAAAATATAAATGTGTGAAAACTTTTGTATGGGTACTTACTTACTGAAAAGTCGGGAAAACTTTTTTGCAATATTTATCTATTTGATTTTCACAATAATAAATAATTCACTTGGTTTTTATCAATCAGTATTTTAGTGTTTAGACAAAAAAACTTCCAACTATTCTGTATATTAATAAAATAAATACAAATACGTTGATTTATTATGTCAATTTTATATGCAAAATATGTTGTAAAGACAAGGCATGCCTTGTCTCTACGGCAAATTGAACAGCCCTTAGCCGTATTATGCCTTAAATAATATTGGTAGAAAATTGAGTAAATTGGCTTATAAGTACCCATACAAAAGTTTTTACACATTTGTATTTCTTTAATCTATTGGTTTATAAACACATAATTGTATCATTGTACCATTGAATAATTGTATCATTCCTTACTATTGAACTACAAAATTTAAGGCTTTTAAAAAAATTAAAATAAATATGAAATACTATATTAGCAAATATACAGAATTAACGTATGAAGAAGCAATAACAAAGGTTATTGATTGTTTAAGAACGGAAGGATTTGGAGTATTAACTCAGCTTGATGTTAAAAAAACACTTAAAAATAAAATTGGTGCAGATTTTAATAAATACATTATTTTAGGAACTTGTAACCCAATATTTGCACACAAAGCTTTGCAAATTGAAGAACGAATTGGTATAATGATGCCATGTAATGTAGTTGTACGTGAGGACAATCAGGGTAAGGTTGAAGTACTTGCAATAAACACTAAAGTAACAATGGCGAATATTCAAAATAAAGAGTTGCTCTCAGCTGCAAACAAAATATATGATAAATTAAACAGTGTGATTTCAAATGTATAAGTAGTTAATCATATATAAACGTCCCTTTTTAGGCAGGGCTGTTGCATGCTAATTTTTAATAATAAAAATTTATAATTCTATGAAAAAAATATTCAATATAGAATATTCAATATTCAAGTAAAAAACAAATAAAATGAACATT
>JAOZTW010000443.1 GCA_029938985.1 Bacteroidales bacterium
ATGATATATATGCAAAATTGATTTTTACAAATCATTGATAATCATCACAAAATGAGCACAAAAACTTTAGTTATTTAATAAAAACAAACGCCATATTGTAAATTCTCTATTTTGTTTTATACGTTCTATTTCATCAGTAATAATCTTTTTAATTTCTTCATTGTATCTGATTTTATCTCCATGTAGTTTAAAATTATTTTTTCTGCGTTTGATAGAATTTCTTAAATCGAAGAATATTATTTTTCTTTTAGTTATTAAATCTTCTCTGTTTAAATTGCATATTTTAAGAGTATATGCAACTCGTTCATTATCAGATTTAATCTCATGTATTATATGTATTTTTAACCCATTTTTTTTCATTTAATTCACCTCTTTCTTTATCCAGTGATTGTTGTTTATCGAATGTAATAAGTTCTTTTTCGTCAACTGTTACATTGATTAAGTTTGATACAGCTTTTGTAAATTCATCTAAATTTTTGTCATGCTTTTTAAATAATTCAACAGCTTTGTCGGTAGTTTTTACTGTTTTAGGCGGAAGTCCAGCCATATTTCTAATGGCTTCTTCTTTCTCTATTGGAACTACGGCACTTTTCATTGTACTGTTGTTTTTTTCATTTTTATCACCAACAACTCTATATTGAATAAGAATACAAAAATCTTCAATTGTTTTTTTAATTCTTCTTCGGATACAAATTTTACTTCGAAATAAGAATGTTTTTGTGTTGTTGGTTTTAGAATAACTTTACAAAGAGTTGTTCGTCCTCCTGATGTATATAAAAGTTCATTTATCTTATCATTTGTTTCATAAAATAAATCAAATAAAAAATTTATTGCAGTTGTTTTACCAGAACCGAATTTTCCGATAAAAACTAATTTATATTTTTTCAAACTACGTATTTCTTGCAAGCGATGCAATGATTTTTGTTTGGATTTTAGAACATTTTCAACAATAGACTTGAAAACTCCTTCTCTATTTTGCTGATTTTTATCTAACAAACTTTGTATTTTCTTTTCAATTTCTAATGTTGAAGTCATCTTTATTTAATTTATTTTATGACATATTATTAAGTTGTAGAACTTTATTTTTATAACAAAGATTTTTTATAAATTATTGAATTTTAAGAATAAACCAACCTCTGTTAATTGCAGTTTACTGTATTATTTAATACTACTACCATCTGCTACTTCTTCAAAAGGTAATAAAGCCGAAAGTTTGCCGTCAAAATCTTCTGCCATCAACAGCATTCCTTGCGATTCTATCTTTCTTATTTTTCGTGGCGAAAGATTAACAAGAATAACAACTTGTTTGTTTATAATATCTTCGGGCTTGTATGATTCTGCAATTCCTGCTACAACTGTTCGAGTGTCAAGTCCAGTATTTACTTGTAGTTTTAACAATTTTTTGGTTTTAGCTACCTTCTCTGCCGAAACAACTGTACCAATTCTAAGGTCTAATTTTTGGAAATCTTCAAAATCAACAATATTTTTTTGCGGAGTTATTTTACGAGTTTCTTTTTCTAATTCTTTTTTTGAATTAGCAAGTTTTTCTCTTTGTTTCTCAACTGTTTTATCATCTATTTTGCTAAATAGTAGAGATGGTTTATTTATTTTATGACCAACTTTAATAATATTTTTAGCATTCAAACTATCCCATTCTACCATTTCAATATTCAACATTGTTCTCAATTTCTTTGCAGTAAAAGGAAGAAAAGGGTCTAAAAGAGTAGATAAATTTGTGGTAATTTGCAAACAAATATTCATTATTGTTTTTACCTGCTCAGGATTTGTTTTTATCAACAACCAAGGTTCTGTCTCTGCAAGATACTTATTACCAACTCTCGATAAATTTATAACAGAAACCATTGCTTCTCTAAATCTGTAGTTCTCAATACTTTTCTCAATATCTTGTTTTAAGTTGTTAATTTTTGCAATTACTTGTTTGTCCGATTCGTTTAATTCTGTAATTTCAGGAACAACTCCTTTATAGTATTTGTTTGTAAGCACAAGAATACGGTTGATAAAATTTCCGAGATCTCCCACAAGTTCGTTGTTATTACGAGTTTGAAAATCTTTCCAAGTAAAATTATTATCTTTTGCTTCGGGAGCATTTGCTGTTAAAACATATCTAAGAACATCTTGTTGTCCAGGAAATTCCTGTAAATATTCGTGTAACCAAACCGCCCAATTTCGTGAGGTAGAAATTTTATCATTCTCCAAGTTTAGAAATTTGTTTGCAGGCACATTGTTGGGTAGAATATAATCGCCATGTGCTTTAAGCATAGCAGGAAAAATTATACAGTGAAACACAATATTGTCTTTTCCTATAAAGTGAACCATTTTTGTGTCTTCGCTTTTCCAATACTTTTCCCAGTCAGGAGTAAGTTCTTTGGTTGCTGTAATGTAACCTATTGGGGCATCAAACCAAACATACAAAACTTTACCTTCGGCATCTTTTATTGGCAAAGGAACTCCCCAGTTTAAATCACGACTAACTGCACGTGGCTGTAAACCAGCTTTAAACCAAGAACGACATTGTCCTTTTACGCCCTCACGCCATTCTTTGTGTTGTTCCAAAATCCACTCTTCCAAAAACGGCTGATGCTTGTCCAATGGTAAGTACCAATGTTTTGTCGCTTTGGTTACAGGTACATTTCCAGTAATTGCAGAAATTGGATTAATTAAATCTAAGGCACTCAAAGATGTACCGCATTTTTCGCATTGGTCGCCATAAGCACTATCGCTACCACAGTGCGGACAAGTACCTGTTACATATCGGTCGGCTAAATATTGGTCGGCTTGTTTATCGTATAATTGTTTACTTGTTTTTTCTATAAACTCTCCTTTATCGTATAGATTTTTAAAAAACTCAGATGCGGTTTTATGATGTGCCTCCGAGCTTGTTCTTGAATAAATATCAAAAGAAATTCCAAAATCAGAAAATGCTTTTTTGTTTATTTTATGGTATCTATCAACTACTTGTTGTGGTGTTATGCCTTCTTTTTTGGCTTTCAAGGTTATTGGAACTCCATGTTCATCGGAACCGCAAATATGTATTGCGTCTTGTTTGCGAAGTCGTAAATATCTGGTGTAAATATCGGCAGGAACATAAACTCCAGCAAGATGTCCTATGTGGATTGGACCATTAGAATAAGGTAATGCTGAGGTTATTAAGTATCTTTTTTGGTTTTTCATTTTCTAAATTAATTTGAAATTTTAATATTTTTATAACATGCAAAGATAAAATAAAAAATCAATTAATAGCATGTATTGTCTCTAATTAGACATATTAAAATAAATAATTGACAAATTTAAACGAACTTTAGTGCGGATTTTTTTTTTTACAGGGTTTGTTCATGAAAATATTATTGTAAATTTATTTTGTTATATTTCAGATGTTTCTAAAATTAAATACAAAAAAAACTACATTAACAATGCATAGTAAACACCACCAGATGTGCTAAGTATGTTTTTTGCATTTTTAATGAACAAAACCTGTTGTTTTTTAAATGCTTAGGAATTGAAAATAATAAATTCGGAAACAGTTAAATTAGTTTGCTGTTTTGGGGACTTAAAACAAATTACTAATAATCTGAAAAGTCGGGAAAACTTTTCAGCAATATTAAAAACATACAATTTGCTGTACAATTTGCCGTAGAGACAAGGCATGCCTTGTCTTTACAATATATTTTGCATATAAAATTGACATAAAGCCTCAACGTATTTGTCTTTATTTCTACTACATACAGAATAGTTAAAAAAACTGTTTGTCTAAATATTAAAAACGGATTAATAAAAATCAAGTAAATTAATTATTGCTGAGTAAATCTAACAGATAGGTGTTTCTAAAAAAGTTTTCCTGATTTTTTAGCTAACTATGGTTTAACAAGTTAAATAGCTAATTATTAGTTTTAATATGCCTGATTAAGAATATAAAAAAAAGCGTTGAAACTACAAAGCTTTTTTTTTATGGTTAACTACTGATGTAATTCCTAAACTTGAAATTTCATTTTTATTACAAATTTATTACAAAAATTAAAATAATTATTTACTTTTGCTTTTTATTTACATTTAAAAACTATTTTTATGAAAAAAGTATTTATTACCTTTGCAATAATTGCAACTTTTGGCGTTTTAATTTTTTCGTGTAACTCCTCAACAACAAATAATACAGGAGACAACTCTGAAAATAATATTAACAATGATATTAAAGAAGACGATAAACTTGAGGAAGTTAAAGAAGAAGACAACACAAACAATATAGTAAGTCAAGAATTTGAACAATTGTCTATCAATAAAGATGATGTTTCTAAAGATTTGTACAAAGGGGAGTGGGAAACAGGTGAAAAATGGACTGATAAGAACGGCGAAAACATTCTTGTTGTTAGTATAGTAACGAAAGAAAAAGAAGAAAAAGCGGATTCTCCATCTTCACTGACAAAGGAAATTCATTTTTATCATTATGTTATTACAAATGGAAAATCAAAACTTATTAGAGAAGTGAAAGATTATGAAAACAACTGTATTTTTGACAATCGTTTAAGATTGGCAGAAGGTTCAATTTCGATAACTGATTTAGATAAAGATAATTATGCAGAAATTTGTTTTGTGTATTTTCTTGGTTGTACAAGCGAGTTGTCGCCAGATAATATGAAACTTATACTTCTTGAAAATGGCGATAAATATGCTATTAGAGGAAATACTTATGTAAAAGAATTTTCAATTGGAGGCGAAACAAATGTTGATGGAAACTTTAAAAAAGGTCCAGAAGACTTTCTTGCTTTAGCAAGAATGAAATGGGACAGTTATCAAACACACAAATAAAGAATTAGGAATTAGGAATTGGTTTACACCTTTAAATTCAATTTTTTCCTAATTCATAACTAAAGTTTTTGTGTTCATTTTGTGATGATTATCAATGATTTGTAAAAATC
>JAOZTW010000444.1 GCA_029938985.1 Bacteroidales bacterium
TATTAGAATTAAAGTTTACCTTTGTAAATGAGCATTTTAATATTTCAAAAGTAATGATGAAATTGATACTCGTGAAAAACACCAAAAAATCAGCAATATAAAATTTTACACTAATAGTCTAAAATTAAAAAAGACTAACCACATTTAGAAAATCCACAGCTTTTACATATTAAACAACCTTCTTGATAAACAAGACTATCGGAATCGCAATTATGACATTTTAATCCTTTTTTTGGTTTTGTCCCATCAGGAATATATTTTTTTAAAGCTCGTTCAACTCCATTTTTCCAAGTATTCATAGTTTTGCTATCTAAATGTAAGGACGAAATAAGATTAACTGCATGTTGTATTTTCATGCCATGACGCAAAACACCTGAAATTAATTTTGCATAATTCCAATACTCAGGTTTAAATTTATAAGACAAACCTTCAATTGTTACTTTAAGTCCAGCTTTGTTGTAATAATGAAAATCGTATCTTGATTTTCTATCTTCGTCTCTTACTTTTGTAATTGCACCACTCATAACTTGCTTAGGAATAGGCAGATAATCTGGCTCATCTATGCCAGTAAATATTTCATACGGATTTCCATCTATCAAACCCACAAAAGCAATCCATTTTTCTTTATTATTGTAAAAACGAACTATATCAGCTTCAATAGATTTTGGACGTTTATATGATTTTTTATTTTTATTTTTTTTATTAGATATAAGTACACCTTGTCGTGAACCGTCTCTATAAATTGTTGAGCCTTTACAACCGCTTTGCCAAGCTTTTATATAAATATCGCTAACAAGGTCTTCCGAAACATTATTTGGTAAATTTATTGTAACACTAATTGAATGGTCAACCCATTTTTGTATTTGTCCTTGCATCTCCACCTTGCTCAACCAATCTACATCGTTTGATGTTGCTTTATAATAAGGAGATTTTTTTACAATTTTATTTACTTTTTCTTCGGGTAAGTTTTTCACTTCTTCTACATTGTAATTATTTACTTCTAACCAAGTAAGAAATTTGTGATGAAAAACATTATATTCCTCCCACGAATCGCCAACATCATCTACATAAGCGACATTAACCTCCGCATCGTTTGGATTAACCTTTCGGCGACGTTTATAAAACGGTAAAAACACAGGTTCAATTCCAGAAGTGGTTTGGGTCATTAAACTTGTAGTTCCAGTTGGAGCAATTGTTAGTAAAGAAATATTTCTACGTCCATGTTTTATCATTTCTTCGTATAAATTAGCATCTTGCTTTTTTATTCTGTTGATAATAGGATTGTTTTTTTCTTTTTCACTATCATAAATCAAAAAAGCACCTCTTTCTTTTGCCATTTCAACCGATTCTCTATATGCTTCAACCGCAAGGTTTCTATGTACTTCAACCGAAAATTTAGTAGCTTCTGCAGTGCCGTAAGTTAAGCCCATGGCAGCAAGCATATCACCTTCGGCAGTTATTCCTACGCCAGTTCTGCGTCCTTGAATTGCTTTTTCTTTAATATTTTTCCATAAATTCAATTCCACTCTTTTTACCTCTGCATCTTCTGGGTCGGTATCAATTTTGGCAATAATTGCATCTATTTTTTCTAATTCTAAATCAATAATGTCGTCCATTATTTTTTGTGCAAAAGCTACATGTTGTTTAAATAAATCAAAATCAAAAGTTGCTTTATCAGTAAAAGGATTATTTACATAGCTATACAAGTTTAGGGCAAGTAATCTACAACTATCGTAAGGACAAAGAGGTATTTCGCCACATGGATTTGTTGAAACTGTACGAAAACCTAAATCGGCATAACTATCGGCAACTGATTCATTAATAACAGTATCCCAAAATAAAATACCAGGTTCTGCACTTTTCCAAGCGTTGTGAGTAATTTTTTTCCAAAGTTTACTTGCATCAACTTCTTTTTTAAAAATAGGGGTATCACTATCAATCGGAAATTGCTGTGTGTAAGTGCTGTTGTTTTCTACTGCTTTCATAAATTCATTATCTATTTTTATAGAAATGTTTGCACCAGTAATTTTCCCTGCTTGCAATTTAGCATCAATAAAATCCTCTGCATCAGGATGTTTTATCGACAAACTAATCATTAAAGCTCCCCTTCTGCCGTCTTGTGCTACCTCTCTGGTTGAATTAGAGTATCTTTCCATAAACGGAACAATACCTGTTGATGTTAATGCACTATTTAACACAGGGCTACCTTTTGGTCTGATATGAGAAAGGTCATGCCCCACGCCACCTCGTCGTTTCATTAGTTGTACTTGTTCTTGGTCTATTTTCATTATTCCTCCATAGGAATCTGCAGGATTTTTTTCACCAATAACAAAGCAGTTAGAAAGTGAACCAGTTTGAAATTTGTTTCCAATTCCACTCATTGGTCCTCCTTGAGGAACTATGTATTTGAAATTTTTAAGCAAATTAAAAATTTTATTTTCATCTATTGGATTTGGATATTTTTTTTCTATTCTTGATATTTCAGCAGCAAGTCTTTTGTGCATGTCATTAGGAGATAATTCAAATATATTTCCAAACGAGTCTTTAAGGGCATATTTGTTTACCCAAACTCGTGCTGCAAGTTCATCACCCTTAAAATATTTTATTGTTTCTTTAAAAGCCTCATCAAAAGAATATATTTTGTTGTTAATTTTGCTTTTAGTCTTCATTTTAATTAGTTCCATTTAGTAATAATAATTATATATTGTTAAGTATAAATAACATGTAGCTGTTATTCATTTTTTTATTATTTCGCAAAATATAAAAAAAAAAGAAAACATCAAATCAAAATAATAATAAAAATGATTTTTTTGGGTAATAATATTGTTAATATTAATTGTAATTAGGTGTTATCTAAAATATAAGATTGTTAATAAAAAATAAATTTTTTTTATTTTTTTTATTTTGAAATCATTTATGAAAACTATTTTTAAACTATTTTTAAATATCTTTTTATATTGCTTATAGTCTAATACTTATAGTATTTTTTCTTGTTTTGTACAAAAAAACTCATAATTAATTAAATGATTTTAAAAATGAAAAAATTGCATAATATATTTTTTTTTCATTTTTTTGAAATATTTATTTTGTTTATACAAATTAGGTATTATCTTTGCAAAATTTTTGAAAAGAAAAATTATTTATTGTTTTTTTATAATTTACTAATAATTAAACACTAATAATTATACATCAGTAATATAATTCTAATCCATTTAACTATACATGAGGCAATTAAAAATAACCAAATCCATCACAAACAGAGAAAGTGCGTCGCTTGATAAGTATTTACAAGAAATTGGGCGTTACGAATTAATCTCGGTTGACGAAGAAGTAGAATTAGCTCGTAGAATAAGAAAAGGCGACCAAGATGCCATAGAAAAACTTACAAGAGCAAATTTACGATTCGTTGTTTCGGTAGCAAAACAATATCAAAATCAAGGTTTAAGTCTTCCAGACCTTATAAACGAAGGTAATCTTGGACTAATAAAAGCTGCTGAGAAATTTGATGAGACCAGAGGTTTTAAATTTATTTCGTACGCTGTTTGGTGGATTCGCCAATCTATAATGCAAGCTATCAATGAGCAATCAAGAATTGTTAGACTACCACTAAATCAAGTTAGCTCGCTTACAAAATACAAAAAAGCTATTGCAATTTTTGAACAAAAACATCACAGAAAACCAACCGAAGAAGAACTTTCTGAAATATTAGAAGTTACTCGTGAGAAAATTCAAAAAACGGTAAAAGTTTCTGGTCGTCATATCTCGGTAGATGCACCATTTGTTGACGGCGAAGATAATAGTTTGCTTGACGTATTAAAAAACGATGATTCGCCTGTTGCCGATGGCACTTTGATGAGTGAATCGCTTAGAAAAGAAATTACAAGAGCATTATCAACTCTCACTGATAGAGAAAAAGATATAATAATTTTATCTTTTGGAATAGGGCAAGAACAAATGTCGCTGGAAGAAATTGGGGCAAAATACAGCCTTACCAGAGAACGAGTTAGACAAATAAGAGAAAAAGCAATCAAAAGATTAAGAAACACTTCAAGAAGCAATTTATTGAAAACCTATTTAGGATAATTTTATTAAGTGAAAATGAAATAATAAGTAATTCCAGAACTCACAAAAACAAAGGATTTATAGAATACAAACACAATCATACAGAAATAAATAATTTTCAAACACCTAATAATAAAAGACATCAAAATTGTTTACTTCCAAATAGTTTTTAGGAAAATTCTAAAACTGACTAATTTTGTGAGTTCTGAATTCCAAGATACGTTGTTTTTTTGTTCTTTTAGGATTTTAACAAATCTGCAAATAGCGAGCTATTTAATGATATTTTTTAAATTTTTAAAAGGGCAAAATAAACAAGTAGATTAGAGTTAGTTTTTTTTCTTTTTCACTAATTAGGCATGTTAAAATTAATATTTTACCAATTTAAATCCAAAAAAGCAAGTTTAAATGGTCTATTATTTGTTGCACATGCCTAATTTATTTTTAATTAAATCCAATCAACTTATTCACTACTGTTGCGAGATTGCATCTCGTATCCAATCAAAAAAATACGCAGATTGAATAGACACAATATAATTGGTTGGACACGAGCTTGTACAAGCCATGGAATACCTTAAAACTAAAAGCAAACTAAATTATTCTCTATCCAAATCCTGCGACTACTGAGCGAACTATCCAAAAAGCAGTGCAGGCAAGTAGATGTAACATAAAGGGCAAAAGTTTTAAAATTGATATAAGTAACTTGCAAAAAGGTAGTTATATTTATTAAGCAACAGATAACAGTAAAATTTTAGACTCTGACACGTGGATAAAACAATAGTAAAAGGCGTATTTTTAAATAAGTTCGCTTTTTTTAATTCCTGTTTCTGTTTCTATTTCTCGGTAGCTT
>JAOZTW010000033.1 GCA_029938985.1 Bacteroidales bacterium
GATGACAGAAAGTGGACAATGTCATTCTATGCCATTACTTTATCTTATTATTGCAGAAGAAATGGAAACTCATGCGTGGTTGGCTTATTCTCCAAAACATACTTATATTAAGTTTAAAACAGGCAATAATACATGGCAAAATTTTGAAACAACAAACGGAAAGCTAACAAGTGATGCTTTTGTTACACAATCATGATACATAAAATCCGAAGCAATTGTAAACAAGGTGTATATGGACACATTGAGTAAAAAACAAACTATTGTTCATTGTTTACTTGACTTAGCAAAAGGATATGAACGAAAATATGGATACGATAATTTTTACTTACAATCAGTTGAATTAGCATTGGAATATCATCCCAATAATGTAGTTGGTTTAATGATGAAATCTAATTATTACAACGCTTTGTGGTATTATGTTAAAACACAACAAGATAATTCAGGAGGCATACCAGATGGAGAATTAGAAAGAACTAAAGAAATATATCTTAATGCAAAAGAGAGTTATGATTATGTTAAAGAAATTGGTTACTCAGACATGCCAGAAGAAGCCTATATAAAATGGTTACAATCTGTAAATAAAGAAAAAAGTAACAATAAATACAATACAATTAAACAAGCATTAAAAGTAAAATAAAAATGAAAAAAATATTTATTCCTCTAATAATAATTTTGCTATTTTATGGAGAACTAAAAGCACAAAATCCATTTGAAAAATACGGTTATCACATGGAGATGCTTACAATGACAAATGGAAAATTTAATGAATTTTTCGATTTGGATAGTATTCAACAAATTGGTGATGTACTAATAAACACCAATACAATGAAAATCGTTGGCTTTGCAGAAAAAGATAGTATTAATCCTTTACCCGATGCATCTGTAATAAGTCGTTGGGTTAGTTCAGACGCATTAGCCGAAAAATATTATTTTATTAGTCCGTATTCTTATGTCGCAGATAATCCTGTTATTTTTGTAGACCCAAATGGAATGGATATTGTTATTTACTATGATAATGGAAAAGAATATAATTTCAATGGAGATGCAAGTAATGCTCCAAATAATCCATATGTTCAGGAAGTTATTACAGCATACAATATAATGAAAGAAAAAGGAGGTGGAAATTTTGTAGATTTAGTTAATAATTCTGATGTTAAAAATGTTCAAATGATGGATGTTGGTTTTACTTCATGGTTAGATGCCGCGACTTGTTATGATCCTAACTATAGTGAAGGAAGTGTTATTATTCGATGGGATCCAAGAGAAGGCTTACTTACTAATAAAGGTAAAAATGTTATAACTCCTGTGGAAAATTTAGAACATGAAAGCGACCATGTAAGAAGAGCTATTTCAGACCCCAATTGGAATAATGAATGGGATTATGAAAATAGTATTCCAATGGATGAAACAAAAGCTCTAAAGGCAGAGCAAGATTTCACAACAAGAAATGGTGGTGTTCCTCGAAAAAACTATGTTGATGCAATGATAGTTATAACAACAGGACTAAATACAAGAAATATTGATGTAAATTTAACAAAAAAATATATAGAAAAGGCAGGGCGTGCATTGGGAAATACAAAAATGCATATTGACGAATATAAGGACTATTTTAAAAATAACAAAATTAATCCAAATTTATATGAAAATTATTAAATTGATATTATTCCTATTCATTTTTACACAATCATATTCTCAAAGTAATTCTATTAATGAAGTTACAATTAAAATGGTTGCACCAACTTATGGTTTCTTAGGTCGTGATTCTTTGAAATATTTTAATATGTTTTATTCAAATCATGGTTTAAAAACAACGATAACAGATGATACTTGTTTTTTTTCGGTTTTACAATATGAATTATTGAATTTAAAATCTTGTAATCCGTTTTTTATGCATTCTTGGATAAAAATTGAAATTAAATATGAAAACGCTAACCTTGATACTTTATATATGAATTATTTTTGTATCGGTTATTATTACAATAATAATTCAATGCAGTATTCTAAATCATTTACTAATTTAATTTATAAAAAAATTATTGAACAAAAAGAAACCAATAAATTTATTTCAGTTGGTAAAGGACATATTAATGAAGATAAATATAGAAATCATATTTATCAGGAAATAAAGAGACTTCGCTGTAAATGCAACTACAACAAGTGATACTTATCTGTGGGCTGGCGGTAAGCAATCTACACTAAATTACTACAAAAATAAAACGAATATTACTATTACTAAAAAACCAAAAGGTTCAACTGGTCGGTTTCATATTTTTTATAAATATAAATAGCTATGAAAAAATTTGCTTTGATTTTGATTTCCATTTTATTTGCCAATTGTAATGTTGTACAAGAGAAGGCTAATAAAAAAACAGCTTATATTCATTTTGAATATAAAACTCTATTAAATGATACTAATTCAATTACTTCAAAAATTAATTTAATTAATAAAGTAATTGAGAACAAAAAAATTCAACGAAATTCAGGAGAACCACTTTATTATTCAAAATCATTAAGAAATGAAAAATATGATATAATTACTGAACAATTTGATAGTTGGTATCAAGAACCACCTTATAAAAGAGCTAAAATTCATATTTATAATGATGAGTACTATGTTGATAGTTTAGTTTACAATACCATAAATGATACAATTGAACCTATTGGTTTTGATTTGGTTGCTATGTCTGAATTTAATATACAAAATAACCAGTACATCGCATTTCTATCATTAAATAGCTATAAAGGAACTGATACATCACCTGAATTTTTACTTATAATTTTTGAAATTTTTCACAATAAAAGTACTCCAATATTTGCTGGTTTTCAAGCATCAACCAATTTTGATTGCATAAGTGACTTTAATAATGATAATATTTTGGATATTGCTTTTTGGCGAATTAACAATTCAATAAATAAGAATAAAATTTGTTTTTATACATTAAAATGCGATAAATTTGTTATTCAAAAAAATATATATATTTCGGTTGTAGAGCATTCGCCATATAACTACATGATTGATATTGAAAATAGTAGTTGGTTTTTTGATTTTGTAGAACAGTATCCTAATAAATTGATATATAAATGAATAAAAAAATAACCTTTCTGACAATAGCATTAAGTATGAGTATTAATATTTTGTATTCACAAGTAAAAAAACAATATATAAATGAATAAAAAAATAACCTTTCTGACAATAGCATTAAGTATAAGTATTAATGTTTTGTATTCACAAGTAAAGAACCAATATATAAACGTTTTTACTGAATTACAGTATTTGATTGATAATGAATCACAGTATCGTTTTAAACGTGCAGTTTTTATAACCGAAAATGTTTTTTTAGACAATACTGTAAAATACTCAGACTTCTGTAAAGTAATAAATAATTATAAAAGTCTTGTTGAAGAATCTAAAAATGCTAATATACTGAAATATAACTATAAAGACAAAATAAATATGGAATATCACGCTGCCATATTTGCAATAATGACAGATACAATAAATATAAAATTTGATACTTTGTCTTTAACACACACACCTTTCTCATATGATTTTGACGATATTTGGGGAAATGTAAATTGGGAACAAATGTTTGTGAACAAACTTTTAGCCACACATAAAGGAAATTGTCATTCGTTACCATTTTTCTATAAAATTTTAGCAGATGAATTAGGTGTTGAAGCCCATCTATCACTCGCACCAAATCATATGTATATCAAAACAAAGTCTGAAAAATATGGTTGGTATAATACAGAGCTTTCAAGTGCAATGTTTCCAGTAGACGCATGGATAATGGCTTCTGGTTATATTCATTTAAATGCAATTCAAAACAGTCTATATATGAGTGCTTTAGACGACAAGCAATCTATTGCAATTTGCATGACAGATTTAGCCGAAGGATATGCAAGGAAAACAAATTTTACAGACCCTGATTTTATTATAATGTGTTGTGATACAGCATTGAAATATTTACCAAACTATGTAAATGCTAATCTTCTTAAAATAAAAACACTAAAACATCAACTTGTAACAGAATTAAATAAAACAAATCAAGAAACACAAAAATCTGATAAATTATTTGCAGAAATGGAATTGTTAAGCACAAATTTATATTTATTAGGATACCGACAAATGCCAAAAAAAATGTATTTAAATTGGCTTGTTTCTTTAAAACAAGAATGTGAAAAATATACAAATAAAAGATTATGAATTTTAAAATTAAATATTAATAAACTTAAATGAAAAATATTTACAATAAAATACCTGAAATTCAGGAAGCTGGAGAACAGGCAGCAGTTTGTACCATTGTTTCAACCAAAGGTTCTACCCCTTTGAAAGCTGGTGCAAAAATGATTGTTTGGAAAGATGGTAGAATTTATGGAACTATCGGAGGTGGTAATTTGGAAAAAAAAGTTATTTCAAATGCAATAAAAGTTATTAACAACAATGCAGTTCAATTGTTTAGTCATGATTTAAAATCCCAACACTCAATGTGTTGTGGGGGGAGACTCGAAATATTTATTGAAACCATTATGCAAGAGAAAAAATTATATATTTTTGGAGCAGGTCATGTAGGTAAAGCCATAGTTAAATATGCTCAAGATTTAGATTTTGAAATATTTGTTATAGATGACAGACCGAATATTTTTGACGAATGGGAGAACTATAATTATAATAAAATGATAGTAAATTTTTCTAAAATTTTACCATCACTACCTTTTAATAATTCCTCATTTATTGTTATTGCAACCTACGAACATAGTATAGATAGAGAAATTTTAACCTTCTGTATCAACAAACCACATGCTTACTTGGGCATGATTGGTAGTAAAAGAAAAATTGATGTAACAAAAAAAATGATATTAACAGCTGGCATAACAAATCAAACTCAGGTTGATAAAGTTAATATGCCAATTGGTGTGGATATTTATGCTAAAGACCATTTTGAAATAGCACTAAGTATTGTAGCCGAATTGATAAAATATAAAAATTCAAAATAAATAAAAATGTATCTTAAAAATTTTAATTATCTAAGACCAAAGTCATTATCCGAAGCTTGCGAAACACTGCAAAACACAAAAAATGGAGCAGTAATAGCAGGAGGTACTGATTTGTTGGTAGAAATGAAAATGGGAAGAAGACATCAGGACAATATAATTTCGTTAGCTGAAATTAATGAAATTAAAAATATTGAAAAAAATGATGTTTATGTAGAAATTGGTGCAGGTGTAACACATAGTGAAATAGCTAATTCCAAACTTATAAAACAAGATTTAGACGCTCTTTCAGTAGCTTCATTAGGAGTTGGCACAGAACAAATTCGCAACGCAGCAACTATTGGAGGAAATATCTGTACCGCAGCATCTTGTTGTGATACCGCTCCTGTATTGTTGGCAACTAATTCAAAATTAGAGGTTGTAAGTAATGAGGGTAGTAGAGAAATTGATATTAAAGATTTTTTTGTGTTTCATAGAAAAACTGCACTCAAAGAAAATGAAATTCTTACTAAAATAAAAATTCCGAAATTAAAAAATGAAACAGGAATAGCGTTTGAAAAATATGGTTTAAGAAACGCAGCTACAATTTCAGTAGCCACAGCAGTAACTTTAATTACTATTGAAAACGGAATTTGCATTGATGCTAAAATTGTTATTGGTTCGGTAGCTCCAATTCCGCTTTTAAGTAAAAAAGCTTCCGAGGTTTTGATAGGTAAAAAAATAGAAGACCTTATAAAAGATTCAGATGTTGTTGAACTGGCAGCAAAAACGGCTGTTGCCGATGCAAGACCACTCACAGATATAAGAGGTTCAAAAGAATACCGAAAAGAACTCGTTAAAGTTTTAGTAAGAAGAACAATAAAAAAAGCAGCTCAAAAGGCTTCACTATAAAAGATTATAATTAAAATGAAACAGATAATAAATATAAAAGTTAACGGCAACGACTATGAAGTTGCAGTAAAACCAAACACTACCCTTATTGATTTGCTCCGTGAAGAACTTCGTCTTACGGGAACAAAAAAAGGTTGTGGAGTAGGCGATTGTGGTGCTTGTACAGTAATTTTGGAAGGAAAGGTTGTAAATTCATGTTTAATATTGGCAATTGAAGTAGCAGGAAAAAGTATTACAACTATCGAAGGAGTTGCGAAAGGTAAAGAATTACACCCTATCCAAAAAGCATTTATTGAAAAAGGTGCTATTCAATGTGGTTATTGTACACCAGGTATGGTATTAAGAACCAAATCAATACTGGACGAAAATTCAAATCCAACTCACGAACAGATTAAAGAAAAACTTAGTGGAAATCTTTGCAGATGTACTGGATATACTAAAATTATCGAGGCTGTTGAAACCGCAAGAGACTATCTAAACGGTGTTACTCCAAAAGAAATAGAATATGCTCCACAAAAATCAGCAATGAATTTATCGGTGGTTGGAAAAAGGTTACCAAAAGTTGATTCGCCAGATAAAGCAACAGGTAGAGCAATTTATACAGATGATATTGTTGTGCCAAATATGCTTTACGGAAAACTACTGTTAAGTCCTATAGCTCACGCTAATATAATTTCAATTGATACCTCTGCAGCCGAAGCATTGAAGGGAGTAAAAGTTGTACTTACAGGAAAAGATGTTCCAGACGCAACTTATGGCACTTCGCCAGCCAGATACGATGAATATATTCTTGCCAAAGGAAAAGTGAGATTTGTTGGTGATGTTGTAGCAGCAGTTGCAGCAATAGACGAAGCTACTTGTTATGAGGCAATAAAATTAATTAAAGTTAAATACGAGGAACTTCCAGCAGTTTACGACCCCGAAGAGGCAATGAAAGAAGGAGCACCTCGCTTGTTTAAAGATAAATATAAAAATAACATAAACACAAGAGTTGACCATCATTTTGGAGACATAGATAAAGGCTTTGCCGAAGCAGATGTTATTAGAGAAGAGCGTTTTGTAGGAAATCGTATCTATCAAAATCCTATGGAGCCTCATGCGGTTGTGGCGGAATGGGATAGAAACAATAGAGTTACCTTACACACCTCTACACAAGTGGTTCATTATGTTCATAATCAACTATCAAGAATATTAAACCTACCACTTGGAAACATTAGAGTAATAATGAAAAATTGCGGAGGCGGATTTGGTGCAAAAGCGGCAACAAATATTCTTGAAGTACTATCAATTTTTCTTGCACGTGAAGCTGGACAAGCTGTTAAAATGAGATTTACTCGTGAAGAAATGTATTTGTACGGCAGAGGGCGACACAAGCAATTTATTGATATGAAAATTGGTATAAAAAAAGATGGTACAATAACAGCGGTAAAACAAAAAGCGATTCTCGAAGGTGGAGCTTATTCCAGTTTTGGCATTGTATCTACATATTATGCAGGTTCTATGCTTGCTACTTTATACAAATTCCCTAATTATAAGTATGATGGCTATCGTGTAAACACAAACCTACCTCCTTGCGGAGCTATGCGTGGGCATGGAACACCACACCCTCGTTTTGCCTTCGAATCATTGCTTTCTATGTTGGCAGATGATATTGGAATGGATCATATTGCTATTAGAAAGAAAAATTCTATGACACCAAACTACCGTACAGTTAATGATTTAGATATTCATTCTTGCGAACTATTGGCTTGTTTGGATTTGGTTAAGAAAAAATCGGACTGGGAAAATAAAAAAGGAAAACTACCGCACGGACGAGGTGTTGGTATAGGTTGCGGAGGCTTTGTTTCGGGAGCTGGCTACCCTATTTACAGGTCTAAATTTCCACACTCTAATGCTACAATAAAAGTTCTTGAAGATGGTTCAAAAGCTGTACTTTTTGTTGGTGATGCAGACATAGGACAAGGTAGCGATACCGTTCTTACACAAGCAGCTGCGGAGGCAATGGGTATTACAATGGAACACATGAATGTGATTTCGGCAGACAGCGAATTAACACCTATTGGATTTGGAGCTTATTCAAGTCGTGTAACATTAATGGGAGGTAATGCGTCAAAAATGGCTGGCGAGGAAGTAAAAAAACAAGTTTTAATGGCGGCTTCTGAATTAATGAAAATTGAAGTTGAAAAACTTGATGCTAAAAATAATATAGTTTTTGAAAAAGAAAATCCTGATAATAAGATGCCTTGGGCAAAAGCAGCAGCTGCTCATTTTTCAGTAAAAGGACCCTTACTTGGAAAAGGTCATTATTCGCCACCAGAAGGACTTGGAGGTACTTATAAAGGTGCTGCCGTTGGTACTTCTCCAGCTTTTTCTTTTGCCGCTTCAATATGCGAAGTTGATGTAGATATAGAAACAGGTAAAGTAAAAGTTGTAAACTTCTGGGACGCACACGATTGTGGTACTGCAATTAATCCAATGAACGTAGAAGGACAGGTTGAAGGAGCTGTTGTGATGGGAATGAGTGAAGTATTGCTTGAAAATCAAGTTTTTAATGATAAAGGAGTAATGTTAAACCCTGATTTACACAACTATTTAATTGCAACATCAAATGATATTCCTAATATAAACTCATCTATTGTTGATAGTTACGAACCAAACGGACCTTATGGAGCAAAAGAAGTAGGCGAAGGTGCTACATTGCCAATTTTGGGGGCTATAGCAAACGCAATTGAAGATGCAATTGGTGTGAGAATTAAGGAACTACCGATTACTGCCGAGAAAATACTTGCGGCTCTTAAAGTAAAAGAAAACAAGTAGATTTAATGTTATAAAATATTTTTATGGAATTGTTAAATTATTTTAAACAATTCCAATATTTTGTATAATAAAAGTTTTTTTTTGAAAATAATATTTTAATAAAATAATTAGGCATATTAAAACAAATAATTATCAATTATTTATTTTAATATGCCTTAGAACGAACAACTTAAATAAAACAATTTTTAAAAATTGTATTTTTTTTGTTAATTAAATTTAAAAATTAGTTTAAAAAAAAGAGGCATTTTTTACGAGTGTCAAGTTCAAGGCTTTTTTGAAATATTAGAATTAAAGTTTACCTTTGTAAATGAGCATTTTAATATTTCAAAAGTAACGAAGAAATTGATACTCGTGAAAAACGCCAAAAAAGATAACAGACAAAATAATAATTATTCTAACTAAATCAACCCAAAAGAATTGTTAATTTATATAATCAATTTAAAAAACTAATAATCAATTTTTTACACAATGGAAATATTAAATAATAAATTGAAAAAACTTTATTCTGATTTATATCCAAATTTATCAAAAGAAATAGATAAACTAAATTCAAAATTAGAAATGGAAAATAAAAAACAAGAACGTGCAACAAATCCTCTTCTCCTTAAAGTTGATAATAAATATGCAAATGCCGATACTAAAATTATGTTTTTTGGACAAGAAACAAACTATTGGTTAAGTGAACAAAATAGTGGAGCTTTTCTTGGAAAAATTGAGCCTGTTTTAGATTTATATGAACATTTTTATTTAAAAAATAATTGCTTTTCTTATGGTGGACATTTTTGGAACGGAATAAAAAGATTAAAAGATATTTTGAAAAAAAACTTTCCTGATAACAATATTAGTTATATATGGAATAATATTATTAAAATTGGTATATGTAAAAAAAGTGAAAAAGGTTTTCCTCATTCTGTAAATAATATTACAAATAATTATTTTAATGTTATTCAAAAAGAAATTGAAATTTTACAACCAGATATATTAATATTTTTTTCAGGACCTAATTATGACATTCATTTAGAAACAATATTAACAAAATATGAAAAGGAAGAAATAAAACCATTTAGAGAAAGAGAATTATGCAAAATTATTTCAAATAATATTAACCTTTCGTTTAGAACATATCATCCTAATCATCTTTGGCGAAACAATATTGATAATTTCTTCAATGCAATTGTTGATGCAGTAAGCAATAAAATATTAAAAAACGGAGATAATTTTTTTTATTATCAAGGAACAAGTATTGACAAAGAGATATTATTTAAACACAAACAATCAGAAAAAAATATCTATTTTGATAAAAATTCAGGGAAAAAATTTCCTGTTTCTGACTTATTAAAATTTATTGGTGCAGAAAATATAAAAATAAATAAAGAATGGCAAGGCACAAGCAACATCACGGATTTAGAGATAAATAATTTTAAAATTTTTGATAGCTTTGATATTAAATTATCAAAAAATATAAATATTTTATTAGGTAATAATGGACTTGGAAAAACAACAATTTTACAAGCAATTACATTAGGATTGTTACCTTTTGAAAACAATGATTATCCTGATAATTTTTATGACTATATTCGTTTTAATGAAAAAAAATCTGAGATAATAATAAACTGGGGCAAAAATGAACAAAGAAAACTTTATATTTTTCCAAAAGGACATCCCGAAGACGAAGAACCCATATATCCGCCAAAACAATTATTACTCTCGTATGGCGTTAATCTAAATACCAATAAAGAGCAAGATCATACAAAAATTGTTACAGAATTAATAAATGGAAAAAGCGAATTATATTTCACAAAATCAATATTTGAAGATAATTACAGCAAGTTACACGACCCTATAACAATTTTAAACTTACTTTTTCAACAACGGAAAGCAAAGGGGATGGAAGAAGTTGCTTTTGCAGCCAAACTACAGCTAAAACATAATAATAAACAGAATATCCTTGTGAAGAATTGGGAAAAAACTCAACAAACAAAATTTGAAAATACAAATAAAATAAATGAAACTATAGACATCGAAATAAATGAAATTATTAATAAAATGCCTAATGAAGATATAAAAGATAATGATAATAAAATAAAAAAATATGATGATATTTTACAAAGTTTAAGTAACTTGAAAAATAACAAAACAAATATTCAGGTAGAACTTCAATTTTTACAGAAAAATTATAGCAATATCTTATCAGAAAACAAAAGATTTCATATAGAAATTAAAAATTTACTTACATTAAAAAAAGATTTAGAAAATGAAATCAAAGAAGTTGATAAAAAAATAAACAATTTAAAAGATACATATCCCGAAATAGAACTCCAATATGCTTCTAAAATTAATGATATAGAAAGATTATTGATTGACACTTTAAATAAATATTTAGGTTTGTTATCAAAATCGGAACAAATCAAAATTGTGTTTAATGATACCGAGCAACGCCATTATTTTGCTGATATTAATTATAGTAAGCTTGAAATACAACATCTTAGCGAAGGATATAAAGACCATGTATTATTACTCACAGATATTCTTGTCCGAATTTTAGCTGTACGAAATATAATTTTTAATGATAATGAAAATCTTGCAATAAATAATAATTTATTAAAAAAGTCAAAAGCTGTTATTCTAATTGATGAATTTGACCGTCATTTACATCCTATTTGGCAACGAAAGTTACTCTCACAATTTAAAGAAGATTTTCCAAATATTCAATTTATTCTTACTACACACAATGCAATGTCTATTTTAGATAGAGAATCAGATGAAATTATTCAATTAGAAACTGATGAAAATAAAAAAGTTATTGCAAATGTTCATTCGGGAAATACTAAATATACAGATATCTCTTTGATTTACTTAAAATATTTTGCTAATGAAATTGTAAGCACAGAATTAAAAAATGATTTAGAAAATTATAATAAACTGTTTCTCGAAAACAAAAAAGATACTACGGAATTTAAAAACTTGCAACTAAAACTAAAAAAAGCAAATGTGGGTTATTATGTTAATGATTTACGTTATTGGAAATTCTTAGATTTCTTAAAAAAATTTCCTGAAAAAGACCCAATAAAAAATAATGAAAACGCAGGTGATTGGGATTTTACAGATAAAGAGTGGGATATATTAATGGAGGAATTAAATAATTAATAATGAAAGATTTAAGAAAATTAAAAAAAGATTGTCTTTTTCAAGGAAGATTAAGAAAATTTGTAAAAAATTATTATGTAAAGGAAACAAAAAAGCTAATAGGAAAATATCAGTCGGCAAATATAAATAATACTAAATTCCCTAATTCAAATGATTTCAACGATGAGATTTGGAAGAAATTAACTCTATTATTTTGGAATAAGCAAGATAAAAGATGTGCTATTTGTGAAAAAGATAAAAGTACACCCGATGGTGGTTTTGGCGACATTGATCACTATCGTCCAAAATCAATTTATTGGTGGTTAGCATATAATCCCTATAATTATTATCTTACTTGTATAGATTGCAATAGATATTATAAAAATAATAATTTTCCGTTATCAAACAATCAGAAAAATTTAGTTTATCCTGAAAGAAAAAACATTGAGAACGAACGTCCATTATTGCTTAATCCTGTGTTAGACAATCCAATAAAATATTTTCAATTAGTTTTTACTCATATAGGTAAAATGGGTATTGTAAAGTTACAATCAAAAGAAAACATCAATAAATTTTTAAAAGAAAAAGCAGATAAAACAATAGAAATATTTAATTTAGATTTACATTCTTATGAAGAAAATTATAGAGACAGAGCAAGATTTTGCTTGTTACATCAATATTATTCCGATTTAATAGAAATAGCAGAAAAACGTTTGGAAATGGATAAAATAACTTTTATCTCTTTTTTAAAAGATGAAGTTTATGAAGACAGACCTGAACTAAAAACATTAGATTTGCTTATATTGATGATTTACAGCAAACCAATAATTGTAAAGTAGAAAATTGATATTATGGTGGATAAATTAATTTGCTTTTTTATTTTACTTTAAAATTCAAAAATGATTATTAAAATTTTATAATGAACAGCCACTAAATGAAACAATCGCCTAATACAATAGATTTATTTTACAATGAAATAACCGAATTAATAGTTTCTGCCAGAAAATCGATTGTTCAAAATATCAATTTAACAATGGTTTATACCTATTTTGAGGTAGGAAAAATAATTGTTAAACATGAACAAAACGGTAAAGAACGAGCCGAATACGGTAAAGCACTTATAAAAGGATTATCAAAACGGCTAACAAAAAAACTCGGTAAAGGTTTTTCGCAGAGAAATTTAGAACAAATGCGACAATTTTATTTAACATATCAAATTCCGCAGACACTGTCTGCGGAATTGAAAAAATTGCTAATATTTTCTTGGTTTACAGTCAAATATTGAGATAAAATAAATAAATTAGGTTTAAGTAAAGACATCACAATATTTGACTGTAAACCGTATTTTCTTTTTCACAGTGCAAGGCTTCAAAAACTAAAAAATGAATATAGAGATAAAAAATATAAATAAATCGTTAAATAAAACATATTTAAAACAAAATTCTTTTGTTGATGATATTAATTTGTTTAAAAAAAATTATTTTAATTTTATAAAATCTATAAATAAACAAAATAGTGAAGAGACTTTAAAAGATTTTATCAACAGATTTTTATACAACACTTATTATAAAAACAAATATATAATAAATGAAAATGTAAATAATATTGACCTTGTTATTAAAGCAGGAAATAAAGATGCTGATAAAATTGCTGTAATAATTGAAACAAAAGCAATTAAAAACAGCCATGAAATGATTACAACCAACAATATTAACCGTAAAGCATTTCATGAAATTATTGGTTATTACATGGCAGAACGTTTTGGGAACAACAACATTGCAATAAAACATTTAATTATTACAAATACAATTGATTGGTTTATTTTTGATGCACAAGAATTTGAAAGAATTTTTTATTCTAATAATTCATTTTTTAAAAATTACAAAAATTGGCTTGAAGGAAAACTTGTAAGCAAAAAGAAAGAATGGTTTTATAATGAAATAGCATTAAAATTTGTAGAAAATTCACAAGAAACAATATCATGTACTTATTTTGAACTTTGTCAAAAACAGGAAGAATTATTAGAATTTTCGGACAAAAAATGGATAGAATTATATAAAATATTCTCGGCACAGCATTTATTAAAATTATCTATATTTAACGACAGCAATACTTTAAATACTAATTTTTATAATGAATTATTACACATTTTGGGACTGCATGAAGTGAAACGACAAAAAATTAGAAAAATAGAACGCTTGCCTCAAAAAAAACGGCACAAAGGTAGTTTGTTGGAAAACACTATCAATATATTGAAAACTAACGAAGTATTACATACTAAAAACGAAGAAAATATAACTTTAAATACAAAAGAAGAGCAATTATTTAGTACCGCTTTAGAACTTTGTATTATCTGGTTAAATAGAATTATTTTTTTAAAACTTCTTGAAAGTCAATTAGTAAGATATAATAAACAGGAGAATGACTATTTATTTTTAAATATTAAACAAATCAAAGATTTTGAACAACTGAGTGAACTGTTTCTTGAAGTTTTGGCAATCAAACCAAATGAAAGAACAAAAATATTAAATGAAAAATATAAAAATATTCCATATTTGAATAGCTCATTGTTCGAACTAAGCGAAATAGAACGTAAAACAATTACAATTAATCAATTAAAAAGCCGAAATGAAATTTTACTTTTTTCAAGTACAGTTTTAAAAAATAAAAAAGGGCAAAAAATAAGTGGTAAAAAAACGATTTTAAATTATCTTTTTGAATTTTTAGATAGCTATAATTTTGCCAGCGACCATAAAGCGGAAATTCAAAATTCTCAAAAAACAATTATCAATTCTTCTGTTTTAGGGTTAATTTTTGAAAAAATAAATGGCTATAAAGAGGGCAGTCATTTTACTCCTGGATTTATTACAATGTATATGACTCAGGAAATTTTACGCAAAGCTGTTATCAATAAATTTAATGAATTTTTTGGAAAAAAACCTAATTTTGTCAAAAATGAAAACTGGACAGATTTGTACAATAAAATAGGTCAAATTTCAATAACAGAAGCAAATACTATTATTAATTCAATCAAAATTTGTGACCCTTCGGTAGGAAGTGGACATTTTCTTGTTTCGGCACTCAACGAACTAATAAACATAAAATCGGAACTTAGAATACTTGCCGACGAAACAGGAAGGATTTTAAGAGACATTGATATTGAAGTTATTGATGATGAGTTATTTATTACAACAGATGGTGAACCTTTTGCGTATAATTATAAAAATACTGAAAGTCGGCGAATACAAAAAACATTGTTTCACGAAAAACAAATTATTATTGAAAACTGCCTTTTTGGTGTGGATATAAATCCAAAATCCGTAAATATAAGCCGTTTACGTTTATGGATAGAATTATTAAAAAACACCTATTATGTAAATCATAAAGATAAACAAAACAGAGAATTACAAACTTTACCAAATATTGATATAAATATAAAAACAGGTAATTCCTTGATAAGTCATTTTGCATTGAACGGAAATGGAGTAAAAAAATCGTTAAAAACATATACAAAAAAATATAAAAAAGTAGTAGCAGATTATAAAAATACTTACGATAGAAATTCAAAAAGAACTCTTGAACGTTTTATTAACGAACAAAAAGAAAATTTTGCACGTACAGTAAATCCAAGCGATGAAGATTTGAAAAATATAAGAATTATTGAAGCTAAAATAGGAACTATGCCAATTTTTTTTGATAGAAATCATCAAATAGAATGGCAAAAACAAGAAAAGACATTACAAAAAAAATTATCTACATTAAATAAAAATTATAACGAAAAATTAAAAATTGTATATAAAAATGCTTTTGAATGGCGTTTTGAATTTCCTGAGGTATTAGATGATAACGGCAAATTTACTGGTTTTGATGTTGTTATAGGAAATCCTCCTTATATAAGAAGAACAGAAATTAATGGTAATTTAAAACCATATTATCAAAAAAAATATTTTTCAGCCGTAAAACAATACGACCTTTATATATTGTTTATTGAAAAAGCATTTCAATTAATTAAAACAAATGGAATATTAGGCTTTATTAATCCTAAATTTTTTGTCAATGATTATGGTAAAGTTTTACGCAAATATATCTTAGAAAATCACAGCATTTCAAAAATAATTGATGTGGGACAGTTTAATATTTTTGATAATGCTTCAACATATCCAGCTATTAATATTTTTGAAAAAAAATATAATAAAAATAATAAAATAGAATATTTTGGAAAAAAGGAGATTAAAATAACTACTAAATTATCAGTAAATAAACCTGTAAAACATAATCAAGCAGATTTTCTTAATAATTCAAATTTTGAATTTATTTTTTATGAAAATGCTTTATATGAGAATATTATAAAAAAAATAGACAGCAATGCTAAAATGATTGGTAGTTTATATGATTGTCAGCGAGGAATAGCAAACAATAAAATTGAATATGTTGAAGAAGGAAAATATTTGGGTGTAAAATCCTATCAATCCAAAAAGTATGTTATTAAAAATGAGAATATTAAAATTAATTTTATAAATAAAAAATTTGAAAAAAAATATAAAAATCTATTTAAAAAAGAATTAATTTTACTCCCAAGAACAGTTTTAAATTTAACTGCTTGCTTAAAAAAAGACAAACGAATTGTTTTAGATAGAATTTATTTTTTATCAAAAAAAACAAGTGAGATAGAAAATAAATATATATTAGCACTTTTAAATTCAAAACTTATAAATTTTTGGTTTGAAATACATTATAATTCAACTAAAGTTAAAGGAAATTATTTTGACCTAAGAGGAGTTCAAATAATAAATATTCCTGTAAAAATGATTTCAATAAGTAAGCAAAAAAGTATTATTAAAATTGTAAATAAAATTTTGAAATTGAAAGAAAAAAATCAAGATAACGATATTTTAATACTTGACAACCAATTAAATAATAAAATTTATAAATTGTATGATTTAACAAATAAAGAAATTAATATTATTGAAAATAATTATGAATCTAAAAAATAAAACCGCAATTGTAACTGGTGGTAGTCTTGGAATTGGTGCAGCAATAGCCTTAAAATTAGCAGAATATGGTGCTAATATCACAATTATTGATATTAAAAATAAAAAAGAAACAGAACCAATTATTAGTAAAATAAAAAAATTGGGGCAAAAATGTATAGCATATCAAGCAGATGTTTCTAATTATAACAATGCTGCA